>CAYRBD010000038.1:15005-28076 GCA_964422465.1 uncultured Chitinophagaceae bacterium | reverse complement strand
AGCCGAAGCCACCTGAACGAAGAGAATAAAATTTTAAAAATAATAGACCATGAAAATGTATAATTCTACTTAGTTTTTATTCGGTTTGATCCAGGTAGCAAGTGTTATGGTGTACCATTTACCTGCACACTTTAAGCTGCGTCCTACAGAAGAAAAAACCGGAAACGCAGCCACGTTTCCGGAGTTTCTCCTACGATTAAGATAGGAATATGTTTGGATCAGATCGGAATCAAATTCCCGGTTAAAAAGAAAATGAATCTCATTGTAAATCCAAACCTGTCCCGGGGAAATCGGGACACTGCAAGTTATGCAATTAAATTTTTATAACAAAAATTCTTCCCTGCATTTGCCTCCCGGCAAAGCTGGACGGAAGAAATTCCTGAATAAACAAAACCTGTTGGTTATGAAGCTTACCTTTTTGCTCTTAACCGTTACCTGCCTGCAGCTGAGTGCCAGAAGTTATGCTCAGCGGGTTACGCTGCACAAGAAAAATATAACCCTCGGAAAAGTATTTGAACAGATTTATGACCAGACGGGCTATCAGTTTGTGTGTACAAAGGATATGTTGAAAGAGGCAAAGAAAGTCAGTCTTAACGTAAAGAACGAGCCTTTGAGGAAAGTATTGGAAATCTCTTTTAAAGGCCAACCTCTAAGTTATACGATAAGAGATAAGGCCATCATTGTTAAAAGGAAAAACCAGCAGACAACAAAAGAAGAAACGCTCATCCCGCCCATACAAGTTTCTGGAAAAGTAACGGATAGCCTCGGCAACCCCTTAATCGGAGTCACCATCAAGGCTAAAGCAGGAGGAACAGGTACGGTTACGGATGCTAAAGGAAATTATACGATTATGGTTCCAGATGATGCCGTGCTGGTGGTGTCGTATGTGGGGTATCTAACGCAGGAAGTGGCGGTGAATGGAAAGAGTGAGATTGATATTGTATTGAAGTCGTCAGTTTCGGAGTTGGATCAGTTGGTGGTTGTGGGTTATGGGACGCAAAAGAAGAAGGACCTGACTGGAGCTATTGCCTCTATTTCCTCCAAGCAACTGAATACTACTACTAATCCTAACTTAGTGAATATGCTCGCCGGAAAGTTGCCGGGTTTGAGGGTTATCCAGGGCGATGCCGGACCTGGTAATTACAATACTACCTTTGATATCCGGGGAATGGGGACGCCGCTGGTCATTATAGATGGTGTACCGGCAGCGACGAATAAAGCACCAAACCGACTAAACCCGAATGACATTGAGAGCATCTCTATTCTGAAAGACGCGTCAGCAGCCGTCTATGGTGTCCGTGCCGCAAACGGTGTTGTATTGATCACCACCAAGAAAGGGAAAGCTGGTAAAGTAGCGATTAATTATACAGGAACAGTGGGAGGAGCTGTTCCGACGATTTTTCCTCATGGGTTGAACGCCTATCAGTATGCAACTTTAATAGATGAGGCAGATATCAATCAGGGCGGACAGCCCACCTTTTCAAAAGAAGAGATTCAGCAGTACAAGGATGGTACACTGAAGGGAACCGACTGGTTTGACTTACTGGCCAGGGAATACGCTCCGCAGATACACCACAACCTGAGCGTTGCCGGCGGTACAGATAAAATAAAATATTATTTTTCCGCAGGTATTTATGAAGATGACGGATTATGGAAAAGTGGGTCTTTGAACGACAAGAAATACAGCTTCAGATCAAATATAACGGCACAAATCACAAAAAGTATAAAAGCCCAGATGTTGTTAAGCGGTATCCGGGACAAGAGAAACATGCCTTATGGAAGTAGTTCAGGCATCCTGAATCAACCCTTGCTAATGCCGCCAACGATGCCGGCATATGCCAATGACAACCCTTTATATCTTCAGGATACAAAAGTATCCCCTTCCAATCCTATCGCTTTAACCAATTCGTCCATTATTGGTTATAACAGGAACATCATTAACGCGCTGACGGGAAGTTTAATTATCGATTATACCACCCCGTTTATTGCCGGGCTGTCGGTGAGGGCATTATATAGCTATAATCCAACCTTTACCTTTAACAAATCGTGGCGAAAGAAATATGCATTATATAGTTATGACGAAGCCACAGACGCTTATGAAGCCGCATACAGGCAGACGCCGTCAACGCTCCATGAATCGTTTAACAGTCAAATCACATCGGATGCGCAAATATCTTTAAACTTTGAAAAGACA
This sequence comes from uncultured Chitinophagaceae bacterium, assembly GCA_964422465.1. Classification (GTDB taxonomy): domain Bacteria; phylum Bacteroidota; class Bacteroidia; order Chitinophagales; family Chitinophagaceae; genus FW021-bin31. The sequence goes on along the minus strand of CAYRBD010000038.1, from coordinate 25,882 downwards.
TTCGAAGAGCGACACAATATCAAGGCATTGTTGCTCTTTGAAAGACTGAATTTCGGATCACATAATTTTAATGGCTCCAAAGAGTTCACACTGGATGCTATTGACCAGTTGTACGCCGGTAATAATGATAACAACAAGATAACATCGGCAATGACCTCTCCCTCTGTCAATCTCGGATTAGTTGGTCGTTTGAATTATGACTATAAAGGAAAATATCTTATAGAGGGAAGTTTCAGGTATGATGGCTCATCAAAATTCGCAGCGGGTAATCGCTGGGGATTTTTTCCTTCAATCTCCCTCGGCTGGAGGCTGTCAGAGGAATCTTTTATAAAGGATAACATAAAAGCGATAGATAACTTAAAATTACGGGCGTCCTGGGGGCGGTTGGGAGATGATGCGGCAAGCAGCTACCAGTTTCTTACGGGATACAATTATCCGAGTAAAAACTATGTTTTTGACAATACCGTAGTTTCGGGATTAGCCTCCAGGGGAATGCCCAACCCCGACATTACCTGGTTTACGGCCACGACGACAAATATCGGCCTGGACGGAGACTTTTGGAATGGCAAGTTGAATTTCACCTTTGACGTATTTCGACGTAAAAAAATGGGGATACTTGCCACCCGTATTTTAAGCTTGCCGGCTACCGTCGGAGCGTCTCTTCCCCAGGAAAATTTAAATAGCAATATGACACAGGGCTTCGAGTTGGGGATTGGCCATGCCAACCATATAAATGAATTGCAATACAATATATCGGGAAATGTTTCTTTCGCCCGTACCAAGCGTTTGCACGTAGAAAGGGCACCTTCCACGAATCCCTATAAAAATTGGAGAGATAATACTTCCAACCGTTGGAGTGGCATAGTGTGGGGCTACACGGTCGTCGGGCAATTCCAATCCCAGGAAGAAATTGACCAATGGGCCATTGAAGACGGGAAAGGAAATACAACGGTCTTGCCAGGCGACTTGAAATACGAGGATTACAATGGCGATGGCATTATCGATGATAAGGATGTAAAGCCTATCGCACGCGATCCCAATCTTCCGGAAGTAAACTTTGGAATTGCCTTGAGCTTATCGTGGAACGGTATTGATTTCAATATGCTGGTGCAAGGGGCAGAAAATTTTTGGGTTAACCAGAATAGCAGCAATTTATTCAATACACCTGTTCCATATAAAAGAAACGGCCTGCTTACCGAATTTATGGATCGTTGGCATCATAAGGATATTCTTGATCCGACAAGCCCCTGGGTACCGGGTAAATATCCCGCCACGAGGTACGAAGGCGCTCAAAATGTCAATCATTTAACTTCTACTTTCTGGTGGCACTATGATCCTTATGTAAGATTGAAAAGCCTGGAGTTAGGCTATACCTTACCAGAACAACTTACCCGAAATATCGTAAAAAACATACGGGTATTCGTAAACGGATTTAATATGCTAACACTGTCAAAAGTAAAATATATAGACCCTGAACATGGTACCAATACCTATTATCCAATCATGAAAAGCTTCAATGCAGGCTTAAATATAACCTTTTAAAATTAGTACAATGAAAACGTCCGGGAAAAATCTCATCCAACATACTACAGCAGAAGAGGAACACATCTAAAACTACCTTTGGACGACCTTCATAAAATAATATAAAAAATATACTAATGAAAAGAATAATTCACTCCATCATAATAGTATTGATCTTTCCGCTGACCATATTTTCTTGCGAGAACGCATTGGACATTGACCCACAGAATATCCTCAATAGTAAAGATGTATTTTCAAATGAATCGGCTATTGAAGCCTATCTCGCAACACTCTATAATAATATTCCTCTTCAGGATCTCAATTTCCAGTTAAGGGGAATTAGCTACATGTCAGAACTTTCGGGAGAATCAATAAACAATGCTTATCGTTGGAAGAACAGTGTGGGTGATGGCACTTGGCTTCAATGGTGGGGATATAGTCAGGTCAGAGATGCAAATGAATTTATCGCCAACATAAGATCGGGTAATCTCTCGGCAGAACAAAAAAAACAATTGATCGGCGAAGCCAGGTTCATCCGGGCATACTATTATTTTGAACTGGTAAAACGCTACGGAGGCGTTCCCCTTATCACGGTTGTTCAAAATTTTAATGGAAATAACCTGGATTCCCTGAAAACGCCCCGAAATACGGAAAAACAGATCTATGATTTTGTCAGCGCCGAATTGGACACAGCCGCTCAATTGATGAGTCCAAAAAGCCTTGAGCTGGGAAGAGCGAACAAATATGTGGCATATGCTTTAAAATCAAGAGCAATGTTATACGCTGCTTCCGAAGCTGAGTATGGCAGCGTACAGCTGAATGGATTGATTGGTATACCTGCTAATAACACGCGAAAGTATTGGCAACAGGCTTATGATGCCGCAAAAAAGGTAATAGACTCAGGAAATTATTCGCTGTATGAAAAATATCCGGATGACAGGACCACCAATTTCGCTAACTTATTTTTGGATACCAATAATAATCCGGAGGTTATTTTCGCGAGATATTATCATTATCCCGAAAAAACCAATAGCTGGGATTTCCGTGCCCGGCCCAAACCCGAAAACGGAGGACATGTTGATCCGACATTAGAATTGGCTGAGGCCTTTGAATACATCGACGGATCTGACGGAAGGCTAAAGCTAACCGATGATCAGGGTCAACCTATCGAGTATAAGAATCCAACAGAATTGTTTGAAAACAAAGATCCCCGTTTTGCAGCCACCATTCTTTATCCTTTTTCATCCTGGCCTACCGGCATGGTCGAGATCAGGGCGGGTATCATTGATAATGGACAGACCATCACTACGGGAAACTATAATAACCTCTACCAGGGAGTGCACATTATTGGAGATCATGGTATCGGTGGTAATCTTGGGAATACTCCAACGGGGTTTTATGTTCGCAAATATTTAGATCCAACTTATACAGAAGAAGATGCTTCCGTGTCCAGAGGAAACGTTCAACCATATCAGGAACTACGCTATGGTGAAATATTATTGAATTATGCGGAAGCCGCTATGGAGCTAGGCAAGGTTGAGGAGGCAAAAGATGCCATTAATCAGATCCGTTCCCGGGCCGGCATAACTGAATTGACAACGGCTAATATAACAATGGACGTTATCCGGCATGAGCGTCAGGTAGAATTGGCTTTTGAAGGAGGACAACGATATTGGGATATACGCAGATGGCACATTGCTGATAAGCTGATAAGCAATACCAAATTTACAGCTCTTTATCCCTACTATGTATTCGAAGACGATGCGTATATCTTTAAAACTAAAAAGGTGGGATTCTCTTTGACTTTTTACCCCAAACTCTATTACGAAAAAATACCAGCGTCCGAAATAGCCAAAAACTCCAAGTTGATACAGAATCCTAATTATTGATAATAACGAAATTATAGAAGCGATGAAAACAAAACAAATGTTATATGCCATGATGATCATACTCTCCATCTCGTATTCCTGTACCGGGGATCATGATAACTATGTCGCGCCTGACGCGAAGATCTATGGGAGCATCCTTGATGAGGCTACAGGAAAACCAGTCCCCAGTGAACAACCCAATGGCTTTAGAATTCGGTTGATCACTGAAGAGTATGATGAGCCTACACCAATAGATTTCTGGGGTAAAGCGAATGGAACCTTCCAAAACAAAAGGGTTTTTTCGGGGAAATATAAGGTGATTCCCATAGAAGGAGCCTTCTTCCCCGCCGATACCCAAGAGGTAACGATCTCTGGATCAACAGAAATAAATTTTAAAGTAACTCCCTTTTTATCCATAACTGCTACCGCTACAGTGGCTTCAAATAAAATTGTTACAAAATATACCATCAGCCGGAACCGGGTGGGAGATAAGATTACAGTATGTAAATCCTTGATGGCTACTTACCCGACACTCAGCAATTCTGTATTTGATAAAGCGATCACGCATAACTTATCTGCCATAGATGATAATTCAATTCTATCTACCGAATTCAGCGATACGATTCGGGATGTACAATCAAAAGAGACCTATTATGTACGCATTACCGCAGCCACGGACAATGCTTTAAATAAATATAATTACAGTACGGTAATGAAAGTAGACGTACCTTGATCTGAGGAAGCCTGGGGGAGTAAAACCGACTTTGATTAAAGATACCCTTAAAATAGATGTCCATTTTTATGCTTACAAAGATTCCGATATGATGAAAAAATTAACAACAGCCTGTGTTCTTTTGTGTTTGATTTTATTATTTTCTCATTGCGCGCACGTGGAAACAAACAAAACCGTTACCTGGCCCGGGAAACCCGAATCCCGGATCGCTCATCCTCTGGGAACTTACATGAGTCCGGAAGAAAGTATGAAACATATTTATGTACCTGAAGGATACCACCTGGAATTGGTGGCCAGCGAACCAATGATCAAAGAACCCGTCACCATTACCTGGGATGGAAATGGCGCCATGTACGTGGCCGAGTTGAATACCTATATGCAGAACATTGATGGTACAGGGGAAAATAATCCCGTCTGCCGGATCATGAGGCTCGAAGATACGGATGGAGACGGAAAGATGGATGAGAATACTGTATTTATCGATAGCCTGGTTATGCCGCGGATGCTGCTCTGCGTAGGACATCATCTTTTGGTCAACGAAACCAATAGCTATGATATCTGGAATTATTCAGATACCGATGGTGACGGCAAAGCGGATAAAAGAACTCTCGCCTACGAAAATGATAAAAAGGACACGCGGAATCTGGAGCATCAGAAAAGTGGGCTGCTCTGGAACCTGGACAACTGGATCTATGTCAGTTGCGACCCTGTTCGCTACCGTTATAAAAACGGAAAATTACTCGTTGATTCGCTGGCTAATTCGCCGGGCGGTCAGTGGGGAATAGCCACAGACAACTACGGAAGATTGTTTTTCTCCAATGCCGGCGCGGAGATTCCGGCCCTTGCCTACCAGATGAACCCAGTCTATGGACTTCTGAATCTGCCCGATCAATACGAAAAGGGATTTCAGGAAGTATGGCCGATCATCGCTTCTCCGGATGCCAAACCAGGTGCCAGGCATTGGCGAGCTGATTCTTCCCTGAACCATTTTACCTCCAGTTGCGGACAGACCATTTTTCGCGGCGACCGGCTGCCAGAAAATATGCACGGCGACCTGTTCATCTGTGAACCGGCAGGCCGGCTGATCCGAAGGGCGAAGATCACAAATGAACAGGGGAAGATCATCTTACATAACGCCTATAATCATTCGGAATTTATCACTTCCTCCGATATGAACTTCCGACCCGTTCATACAGCCACCGGCCCGGACGGCTGCCTGTATATCGTGGATATGAACCGCGGCATTATTCAGGAAAGCGCATGGGTACAACCGGGTAGCCTTATTCGCAAAGTGATCAAGGGCAGAGGACTGGAAGACAATATCGGTCACGGGCGGATCTATCGTTTAGTTCATGACGGCTTTAAAAGAGGACCCAAACCTGACATGCTCGATGAATCCGGTGCTAAGCTGGTCACCTACCTAGGCCATCCCAATGGCTGGTGGCGGGACAACGCGCAGAAGGAACTCATCATCCGGGGGGATCAATCGGTCGTTCCGTTGCTGAAACAAGTGGCCGTCGGCAAACGGTCTTTCTGGGATAAGCTGCTTTTCTGGGAAAAAACACCAAACAGCCTGGCCAGAATCCACGCCCTATGGACACTGGAAGGTTTGCACGCCATCGATACGAGCACCTTATTTCTGGCTCTGCAAGATGAAGATCCCCAGGTCAGGAAAACAGCCATATGGATAAGTGAAGCCTATATCAAAAAGGATAATGAGGCGGTAATAAATCGACTGGCCATGCTCAAAAATGATCCAAGTCCAGACGTTCGTATACAATTGATGGAATCATTGTTTTACAGCCAAACGGATAAAGGCCGGGCGCTGATTCAGGATATCCTGAACGAGGCGGGCGATAATAAAATATTTGGCCAGATATTTAAAAGTTTAGAGATGAATCAGAATACTAAATTATTTGGCCGTCGGTTAGCGAAATTGCCCGAGAAAGACCGAAAACAAGTACTGGACGGTGTGATCATTTTTAAGCAGTTGTGCTCATCCTGTCACGGCCCGGACGGCAGGGGACTCGCCATCGGGGGATCGGGTGCGGCAGCGCCTCCTTTTGTCCATTCTCCGGAAGTGGGAGGCGATAAGGATAACCTGATTCGCATTTTACTGAACGGATTATCTGGCCCTATACACGGGAAAGCCTATCCGGATGTGATGCCTCCCTTAGGTGCCACCAATAGTGACGCCTGGGTGGCCTCTGTGTTAAGCTATATTCGTTACGAATTTGCCGAGAAGAAGAAAGGATTTAACCCGGTAGTCAAGGCCGAAGACGTGAAGAAAATACGGGAGATGGTCAAAGACCGAACCCATCCGTGGACAATAAAAGAATTAGAAAAACTGACAAAATAGCATCGGCTATAGCCATAGCTGATAATATTAAATGAAATAACATGAACAGAAAACAGTTTTTGGAATCCGCTTCGGTGATGAGTCTAGCCCTGGGATTGGGAGGACTTCCGCTGAGCGTCTTTGACAAAAAGAAGAACAACATACGCTGGGCCATGGGCATGATCCTTTGGCGCAATTATGCACCGGAAGAAACTTCATTGCAACAGGTAATTCAGGAAATCCATGATCTGGGACTCGATGGAGTAGAATATAGTCCGAGAAGAGGGGAGCTGGAAAAAAACGGACTAACGCGGGAAAGCTTCCGTGCCCTGCTCAGGACCAAGAAAATAGCCGTGAGTGCTCATTATTGGGGAGCGCCTTTTTATGATACTAGTCGGAAAAAACAGATACTGAATGATTTTCAGGAAACTCTAGACAGTCTCAAATTTTACGAATCCAAAAACGTTGTTATTGGGCCAGGCAGCCGTAACATCGATTCACCGGAAAAACTGATCCGGGAATCGGCGCCCGTACTAAACGAGCTCGGGAAAATCGCGGCAGATCAGGGCATTCAGATAGGGATCCATCCACACTATAATACTTTTATTGAGACGCCGGAAGAGATCAAAATGGTGATGGAGCTTACCGACCAACAGTATGTTTATCTTTCTCCTGACACCGGACATCTTGCCTTGGGCGGTGGAAACGTACTGGAGATTCTTCGCGCGTATAAAAGTCGGCTAAATTATTTTCATTTTAAAGATGTGGCTGGAACAGTGGTCAAAAGGCCCCGGTTTGGTCCTAACATCCGGGAGTTGGGAAAAGGAGAAATCGATTTTCCAGCCATAATGACCTTACTCAAAGAAATCAGGTATAAGGGATGGATCAATCAGGAACAGGATGCTACTATGTTAACTCCTCTTAAATCCGCAACTGAAAGCATGGATTATATTAATAAGAGGTTAAAGATAATTTATGATTAAATGAAGTGACGAAATTAAAAGTAATTGAGAAATATTTTCCGTTACTCTTTATCTTGTTCTTGCTTGGTATTCAGGCAGGTAGGAGTCAGAATAAATAACAAAAAGAGATAAGCTTTCCTAATATCTGAATTAGAAAACCGTAAAAAAAGTGCATTCCTAAAATATCTTTTCGCTCGCTATATTTTTAACAATAAAATCATTTTTATGAAGAAATCTTGTTTCTATTATTTAGAATTTACATTTATTATTCTATTAATTTGCCGTTGTGCTAATGCTCAAGAAGCAAGAGATAGTCTACCTAACATTATCTTGATCTATATGGACGACATGGGATACGGTGACGTGGATTCCTACGGAGGAATTGATTATACCACCCCTAATATAGATAAGCTGGCGGCGCAAGGTATGAGATTCACTAATTTCTATGCTGCCCAACCCATTTGCAGTGCATCCAGAGCTGCTATTTTAACAGGCTGTTACCCTAATCGCATCGGACTTCATGGTGCATTGCCTCCTCATTCCAAAATAGGGCTAGGTTCCAAAGAGGAAACTATCGCTGATGTGCTTAGGAAAAAGGGATATGCTACAGGAATTATTGGTAAGTGGCATCTTGGGGATAACCCGAAATTCTTACCCTTGCAACATGGATTTGACTATTATTTCGGACTTCCATATTCCAACGATATGTGGCCGATGAATTATGACGGTAATCCAGTAAAGCCTACCGATCCGGCTTGGGGCAGAAAACATGCAAAACCGCCATTGCCTCTTATAGAAGGGAATAAGCCAATTCGCTATATCCGGAACATGAAAGACCAAAATATGCTTACGACTTGGTACACTGAAAAGGCGGTAAATTTTATTGGTAAATATAAGAACAGGCCTTTCTTTCTTTATTTGGCTCATTCTATGGTGCATGTCCCTCTCGCTGTTTCAGATAAATTTAGAGGTAAGAGCAAACAAGGATTGTTTGGTGATGTAATGATGGAAATTGATTGGTCGGTAGGCCAAGTGATGAAGGCATTACGTGATGAGGGTATTGATAAAAATACTATTGTGATTTTTACCAGTGATAACGGGCCTTGGTTGAATTTCGGGAATCATGCAGGCTCTGCGGGTGGACTGAGAGAAGGCAAATCTACAACGTGGGATGGAGGGCAGAAGGAGCCTGCCATTATTAGATGGCCTGGAGTTGTTCCTCCAGGAACGGTTTGCAATAAATTGTCAGCTAATATTGATCTTCTTCCAACTTTAGCAGCAATTACAGGAGCTGCATTGCCTCCCAATAAAATTGACGGGGTAAATATATTGTCTTTATTTAAGGGGCGAGTTGGTGCTAACCCCCGTGACCATTTGTTTTATTATTTTGGAATAAATAGCCTTGAAGCCGTGAGACAAGGACATTGGAAACTGGTCTTGCCGCATGTTTATAATTCATATGAAAACGAACTTCCAGGCAAAGATGGCTGGCCCGGCCGAACGCATCGGGATTCTACCGGACTGGCTTTGTATGATCTGCGCCGTGATCCGGGAGAACGTTATGATGTGAAAGGGCAATATCTAGAAGTTGTTCAGAAAATCCAAAAGTTGGTACAACAAGCCAGACAAGATTTGGGAGATGATCTCACCGGATTCCAAGGTAAGAACAGACGCCCGCCTGGAAAGGTATCAATGATGAAAGAAAATTGAAAAGGATTGCAAGGATTGATGGTATCAACTACACAATGGATAAATTACCTCTCTTGATCTTGATACTGCCTATTTTACTAGTGAATTAGCTAATACTTCCAATCTCTTTCTATTTTATATATTTGACGATGCTATTATAAGTTAAGTTGAATCTCAATGAGTCAAAAGAATTTTAAAACCATTTCGCGCAAAGATGCAATTAAGCGTATGGGGGGATTAGCTATTGGCCTTCCTCTGGGTATTTCCAATTTATCTGTAAAGTACCCTGAGAAACAAGAGAATAAACCTTCATCGGATTTCCCTTTTATAAAAAAAAGGAATAAAAAGCCCAACATTCTATGGATTACTGCAGAAGGAGTTCCATTAAGCGTACTTAGTTGTTATGGCAGCAGGATCATGCAGACTCCCAACATTGACAGAATTGCTCATGAAGGGATGCAATTTAATAACGCCTTTTGTACCAATGCTTTATGCGCACCAAGCCGGGCTACCCTGTTAACAGGAAAATACAGTCACTTATGCGGTATGACCACCAATCCGGGTGCGCAACCGGATACGCTTTATTTTGATCCTCATCAACAAACATTTCCCAAGCTTTTAAAACAGGCCGGCTACAAAACGGGTATTGTGGGGAAGTGGCATTTAGCCGCTGCTTCCGGTGAGACTGCGAACCCTGGTGTTGCAGGGTTTGATTATTTCGTTTACAAGCTGGGGGCAGGAGGCCCTTATTATCAATCCGAAGGTTTTTTACAAAACCCTTCCCTGGGAAGTAAAGAAATTCAACATAAGGAATATAAAGGATACAGTACGGACACTTTTACGGATTTGGCTATCAAGGGTATGGAGCAACTCAAAGAACCTTTTTGTATGTGCATGCAATATTTCAACGATCATTATCCTTTTGATCCCCCTCATCAATACGAACATATATACGACGATCAGCTTTTCCCGGCGCCCGGCTCCTTTTGGGATGATTATAAAGACCGCTCCGTGGCCGCACAAAAAGCCACCATGCGTGTTGCCAATATGAGAACATTCAACCCGCCAAAGGAATATAGCCCGAGGCAACTTGCCCAATGGAATTATCAGCAATTAATGCGGCATTTTTTAGGGACTCTGAAGTCGCAGGATGACAACATCGGAAGACTTTTAAAGTACCTGGATGATTCCGGGCGCTCGGATAATACAATTGTAGTATTGACCAGCGACCATGGGTTCTTCCTGGGAGAACATGGATGGTTTGACAAACGATTTATGTACGAAGAGTCTATTCGGGTCCCATGGATGATACGTTATCCAGGAAAGATAAAACCCGGTAGCCATAGTGATGCCTGGACGGTTAATATTGATAATGCCCCGACTATTTTGGACCTGGCAGGAGTAAAAGTACCTGATGATATGCAGGGGAGATCATTGAGACCGATAATGGAAGGAAACACTCCGGGAGATTGGCGAAAATCTATGTATTACCATTATTATGAATTTGCCCCCCCCATGTGGGTATTACCCAATTATGGGATCCGGACTGAACGTTATAAACTGATCAACTACTATACTATAAATGAGTGGGAGTTGTTTGATTTAAAAAGAGATCCGCACGAAATGAACAGCGTTATGATTAGAAATGGAATGGATGTATCGCCGGAATATAAGGAGATTTTACAGGATCACTTGAAAAAATTAAGCGAACTTCGTAAATTTTATAAGGACGACACCGGAAAACCTGTAAAATTTTGGCCAAGGCG
>CAYRBD010000038.1:0-14905 GCA_964422465.1 uncultured Chitinophagaceae bacterium | reverse complement strand
TAAAAAATGAGATAAATATACCTGAGGCTTCAGCCTCATGAATCATTAAACTAAATCTTTAATATATAACATGCTACGACAAAACAGAATGGTGAAGACGAGTCTAATGTTACCGGCTTTACTTCTTTTCAGCCTGATTACAAATGCGCAAAACCAGCCTTCTCCTGTCACGGTCTTGAGTGAATTAAAAACATTGTATGATATTTCCGATTTACCCCAATATCGTACGGGTACCAAAATATTTCAGGTATCTTCTTATGATACTACCGGCGGAAATGACGATGGTTTTAGTGGAAAATATTCTTTTATCAGGAAAGAAAAAAACGGAGACCTGGTTATCCTGGATGCTAAAGGTAGCGGTGTGATTAATCGGATATGGACACCCACGCCAACGGAAGATACGCTTGATTTTTATATTGATGATACAACGAGACCGGCATTCTCTATAAAATTTAGAGACCTTTTCTCGGGGAAAGTGTTCCCGTTTGTTCAACCTTTATGTGGTAATGAACTGGGTGGTTTTTATTGTTATCTACCTATCCCGTATCAAAAACGATGTAAAATTGTTTATCGTGGTCCCAAACTGGAATTCTATCAGATCCAATACCGATCGGTTCCGCAGGGTACGGAAGTGAAAAATTTCAGTATGCAGTTTGATGAGATGGAAAAGCAGGAATTGAAAAAGATTGCCACCCTTTGGGGAAAAGAACATAAGGATGTATCCGACTTTGCAAACAATGCACAAGGGAACCTGCAGACCGTTACAAAATCTGTTGAACTCAAACCGGGAGAATCCCGGAAGATACTTGAACTAGATAAGGGGGGAAGGATTGTAGGGATAGAGATGGGGCCGACCATGAATTTTGCAGGAAATAATAAACAAATCGACCTGCAGATTAATTGGGATGGGGAAAGAATACCTGCCGTGGATTGCCCGGTAGCCGATTTCTTTGGCTATGCCTTCGGACAACCTTCTATGCAGAGCCTGCTGTTGGGATCACAGAGAAATAAGAACTACTGTTACTTTCCTATGCCCTTCGATAAAAAGGCTGTTATAGCGCTCCGTTATCGGCAAAATAAAGAGATTAAGGATACCGGATTGGTAAAAATAAAAACGACTATTTATTATACCCATAAGCAAAGAGATAAAAAGAGGGAAGGCAAATTTTATGCCCACTGGAATAGTGAAAAGACATACCAGAAAGGGAAGCCTCATGTATTTTTAGATACCGAAGGCAAGGGGCAATACGTGGGCACCATCTTGCAGGCACAGGGGCTCAATCCGGGGATGACCCTGTTTTTTGAAGGAGATGATTCTACGGCTGTGGATGGACAATTTCGGATGCACGGGACCGGATCAGAGGATTATTTTAACGGGGGTTGGTATGCGCTGGTTAATCGGTGGGATGGAAAGATGAGCCTCCCAATTCACGGATCACTGACTTACTCATTGCCTCTTGCACGAACCGGGGGATACCGACTTTTTCTTTCAGATAAAATTCCTTTTGAAAAAAGCTTCTACCAAAGCATAGAACATGGCCCCACGGATAACATCCCGGGATACTATACCTCTGTGGCCTTTTATTATGACAATAAGCCACCGGAGGAGTTTTTAAAACCGGTAAATAGCCTCACAACGGTTTATACTCCCGATACCCTGATGATGTATCCACAACTCATGCAGTTTACCATTGGGGGACAGGTGGATTTTAAGTTTGCTGGCCCTCTGGTTTTAACCGGGAATAATGGCTCATTGGTGAGGATTAATCTTGATGAAATCCCTGCGGGGAAATACAAACTCTACCTTGATTATAATAAAAATAAAGAAGGCGGAAATTTTTCCATCTGGCAAAGACAAGTGCAGTTGACTGACTGGCTTTCTGCATATAGCGAAGATAAAGAACATATTGACTGGCAATATTTGAGCAATATTGATATCCAAACTTTTAAAAATACGCTGACCATTAAGTTTAAAACGATAGAAGGACGCCAAAGCTTATCGTTAAACCGTTTGATTTTTGTGCGGATTCGGGAGGGTAGGGGTACAGAATGATAGGGAGGCAGTTAATCTGCTCATTTTCAAGAGGCTGTTAGGATGTGAAGTTTTAGTTGCTTATTTTGCCCCAGAATTCAGCCCCGGGGTTTTATTCTTGTATTCGGGGAGTATAATATATTAGCTATGTATCCTTTTAAAAGAATAACCTTACTTCTTCTTCTCCTCTTTGTTGTTCAGGAGTGTTTTTCACAAGGAGTTGTCAGGGAACGCCCCAATATCATTTTTTTTCTGGTAGATGATATGGGATGGCAGGATACTTCGGTTCCTTTTTGGGACAGCGTTACGAGTGCTAACAGAAAATTTCGTACCCCGAATATGGAGGTTTTTGCTTCGACGGCGGAAAAGTTTACGAATGCCTATGCCAATTCAATTTGTACGCCTTCGAGAGTAAGTTTGATTACCGGTATGAATGCGGCGCATCACCGGGTTACCAATTGGACGGCATTTAAAAATAAGGCCGTAGACGGGAAAGACAGTTTGCTGAAAATCCCCAATTGGAACGTGAATGGTGTTTCTTCCGATCCTGCTCAACCTAAGAGCGTATATGCCACTCCGCTACCACAAATACTGAAAGACAACGGGTACTATACTATACAATGTGGAAAAGCTCATTTTGGGGCTTATCAAACGGTCGGTGCCGATCCGCTTAACCTCGGGTTTGTTAAAAATATTGGCGGAAGCGCCGCCGGTAACCCGGCTTCCTATCTGGCTGAAGATGATTTTGGATATAATCCCGATCGTTTTATCCTTCAGGCAGACATCCCCCACATGCAGCAGTATTGGGGTACCCCGACCTTCCTCACAGAGGATTTAACCAAAGAGGCAATGCTGGCGATGGATACCGCCCGGATGCATCATAAACCTTTCTTCCTGTACATGGCCCATTATGCGGTACATCTTCCGTACAATGTGGATGAACGGTTTATAGAAAAATATCTGCAAGAAGGATATACGAAATCCGAAGCTGCCTACTGTGCCTTGGTAGAAGGAATGGATCAAAGTCTTGGGGAGCTCTTGTATTATCTGCGGGAGCACGATTTGGAAGATAATACGATTGTAATATTCATGTCTGATAATGGCGGCTTTTCTCATGCCCCGCGTGAAGGGGAACCAAATACTCAGAACTACCCTTTGCGGGGAGGCAAGGGAGCCTTGTATGAAGGCGGGATAAGAGAACCTTTAATAGTCCGCTGGCCCGGGGTTACGAAGCCGGAGAGTGTCTGTAACCAGTATGTGGATATACAGGATTTTTATCCTACTCTTTTGGAGATGGCTGGAATAGAGCATTACAAGGCCGTTCAGCAAATTGATGGAGAGAGTATGGTTCCTTATTTAAAAGACCCTGATAAAAGTAATGATCAGAGAATTCTGGTGTGGAATTATCCCAATGCCTGGGTTAGTTATGACAGAATGGGGGTCGATAATTCTTTTCTTTGCGCCCTCCGGCAGGGCAAATGGAAGTTGATTTATTTTGAAAAATATGGCCGGATTGAATTGTATAACCTGGAGGAGGATATCCGGGAGCAGCATGATCTTGCTCAAAAGATGCCCCAAAAAACCAGAGAACTGGCCACATTATTAACGAAAAGATTAAAGCAGTATGATGCGCAGCGGCCGGTTTATAAAAAGACAGGAAAGCCTGTCCCATGGCCCGATGCTATTCGATAAGGAGCAGCCTTCCGCTCAAACAAAGGCACTCATTCCGGTTATGGAACGGCCCACGATCAACGAATTGATTTCTTTTGTTCCTTCATAGGAGTATATGGCTTCTGCATCTGCCACAAATCTGGCAACATCGTGCTCGAGTAGGATTCCATTGCCCCCCATCACTTCTCTTGCATGGCTTACGATGTCTCTCATCCGAAACGTACAAAACACCTTTGCCAGGGAGGCGTGTTCGTCTTTCAGCAGGCCTTGATCCTGTAGTTCGGAAAGCCTGAATACCAGCGTTTGCATGGCGGTTAAGTTAGACAACATTTCTACCAGATGCCCCTGGATCATTTGAAACGAGGCAATGGGTTTCCCGAATTGTTTCCTTTTCAGGGTATAATCAAGCGCATTTTCATAGGCCCCACGTGCGCAACCGACTGCCATCCAGGCCACACCGGCGCGGGTCATCTGAAGAACTTTGGCGGTATCCTTGAAGGAATTGGCCTTCTCCAGCTTGTTTTCTTCAGGGATTACGCAATCTTTCATCGTTATCAGTGCGTTTTGTACCATACGGAGTGACATCTTCCCTTTGATCTTTTCTACTGCAAATCCCGGAGTATCTTTTTCCACGATAAATCCCTTCACCTGGTTGTCGTCCGTATCCCGGGCCCAGATAAGGGTTAAATCTGAAAAAGTGGCATTCCCGATCCATTTCTTTTGTCCATTTAGTACCCAGCCTTTGCCCGTCTTCCGGCAGGTCGTGGTTAGCCCACCCGCTACGGCGCTCCCAACTTCAGGTTCTGTAAGCCCAAAGGCGCCTATCTTTTCAAATTTCTGCATTTGAGGCAGCCATTTTTCCTTCTGCTCATCCGAGCCGAGTAGGTAAATAGAGCCCATGGCGAGGCCGGATTGGACACCAAAGAAAGTCGCTATTGAGGCATCTACCCGGGCAATTTCTGTTGCAATGACACCTTCCATGATAAAGGGCAGATGAGGACAACCGTATCCTTCATAGGTAACCCCGCAAAGATCCAGCTCCCTGAACCGGGGTATAAGCTCAAAAGGAAATTCGTCTCGCAACCAATAATGATTGGCCAGCGGCTTCACTTCCTTTTCTGCGAAATCCTTGACTTTTTGCTGGATAACCTGTTGTTGAGGTGTCAGATGCAGGTGCATTTCATAAAAGTCGCTGTTTATCGGGGGCGTTTTTTTCTTTTTTCCCTCTGTTCCCAACATTTTCATCAGGCCTTTGAGCTGGTTGTCATCCAGTTGAGCAAATTTTTCCATCATTGCAGGTAAATCAACCTTTGATGAAAGTTTATTGAGTTGTTCTAAATCAACTGATTTGAATAACCGGATCGTCTTTTTAATTTTGGAAAACATGGCTGAGCTGATTTATCATTTGTTTGTAACTTTAATTTTTGGCTGAATCGATATAAAATTACAAAAAAAACCGACCCGCGACCGGGCCGGTTTTAATAATAAATCTTACAAAAGGATTGATCCGCTTATTTTACCGTTATCTCTTTGGGCTTAACAATCTTTTCTTCTTTCTTGGGAAGGGTCAGGTACAAAATACCATCGTTGTATCTGGCTTCTACGTTTTCCTGGTTAATGTCATCATTGAGTGTGAAGGAACGAGTGAAGGAGCGAAAGCTGTATTCGGTATGAACATGCTTGTCATTTTCTTCTTTTTTCTCTTCCTTTTTTTCGGCAGAAATGGTGAGCATATCGCCCTCGGTTTTGATCTTAAAATCAGCCTTTTCCATTCCCGGAGCTACAACCTCCAGTTGAAAAGCATCGTCTGTTTCGCGGATGTTTACCGGTGGATGGAACCCGGAAAGGTCTTTTCCGAAATCCTCTAACCAGTAATTTACCGGCGTAAATAAATCGTCGAAAAAGCTAAATGCCGGTTTGTTCGTGTTGGTTTTTGCTAGTGTTCTCATTTTAAACTCCTTTTTTTAATTTAGTTTTCAAATTTTGATTTTTAATTGAATCTATAACCCTAAGAACAAAACAGAGGCCAACCCGTAATTTGTGCTAAATAGGCTTAAAATTAATATTATTAAACGCCAAAATGACACAATTACTTTATTAGATGAGACAAAATGACATAATGGATGTTTTTATACGGTAATTTAACTGCAGTGTTTTAACTTTGCAGAAAATTAAAAATTATGTATCCAGAAGAATTGGTAGCCCCAATGAAGGCTGAACTTACAGATAATGGTTTTACGGAATTACTGACTCCTGAAGAGGTAGATGAAGCCGTGAAGAAAGAAGGAACTACGCTGGTATTTATTAACTCGGTATGCGGATGTTCCGCGGGTTCTGCCCGTCCTGCAGTATTGGCTGCAGTTACACACAGTGAGAAGAAACCAGACCGACTGACAACCTCCTTTGCCGGCTTTGACATGGAAGGGGTTCAGCAGGTTCGCAACTATTTGATGCCTTATCCCCCTTCATCCCCTTCTATAGCCCTCTTTAAAGACGGTAAGCTGGTTCATTTTATTGAGCGGCATCACATTGAGGGGCGCCCTGCAGAAATGGTTGCCCAAAACCTGATAGGCGCCTTTGAGGAATACTGTTAATAGGAGGACATTTATGTTGAATCAGGAATGGAAAGAGCGGCTTCCGGATGAATTTCCGGATGCATCCCGCGTTTGGATATACCAAAGCAGCAGACCTTTTACTGAAAAAGAAGAAGCATATATCAGGGGGGAATTGGATCATTATGTTGATAACTGGGTTTCTCACAGTCGCCCGGTCAAGGGATGGGCGACGGTTCTTTTTAAGCAGTTTATTCTTATTATGTCTGATGATACCGAAGACCGGCTTTGTGGCTCAGCCATTGATGATTCTTTCCGGTTTATAAAGTATCTGGATGAGAAACTGGAGCTAAAGTTACTGGATCGCATGCAGATGGGATTTGTAAACGGGAATGAAATCCAGATCATTCCGATGGAAGAGATTGAGAAGGCGCTGGCTGAGAAAAGGATTAATGAGCATACTTTGTTCTTCAATAATGGAATTGCCACCAGGAAAGAACTTCTAAATGGCTGGATTATTCCTTTGAAAAAGAGTTTCCTTTGGCAACGGTTTGCAATGAACTGATTTACCGCCAATCCTTTTGTTTTGCCATTTATCCCCAAAAGGGAAATTTATTTTTCCTTTAAATAAATATACAATAATTTTGTAACCTGTTTTTTAAGTTACTTTTTTGTTAACCTTATAAATCACTAATTAAATGGCCAAATCATCATCAAATGCCAATACACTGATATTGGAAAAAGAAAATTCAAAAGGTACTATCAAGGTAGATTACATTGCGGTAAAAAAAGCCCGTATGATTCTTCGTGCAATCAACCACAAATTGCGTCAGCAGATCATCAAGCTTTTAGAAGATAAAAAGACGATGACCGTAACGGAAATTTATGTTAAGTTGCGGTTAGAGCAGTCCGTAGCCTCTCAGCATTTGGCAATCTTGCGTCGGGCAGGTATTGTGGTTACCGAAAGAGATGGCAAGTACATCTACTACTCGCTCAACAAGTCTCGTATTGCAGAAATTATGAAATTCGTTGGTCAATTGGTTGACTAACCGGACCTGACCTAACGATTCAAAAGCAGTCGTTATGATTATCAAACAGCTTTATACCAATTGTTTATCGGAAGCTGCTTATTTTGTGGCTTCCGGTAACGATGCTGTTGTTATTGATCCCATGAGGGATACAGACACTTATCTTGCTTTTGCCGAGGAGCATCAGGTTCAGATCAGGTATATTTTTGAAACTCATTTTCACGCTGATTTTATTTCCGGGCATCTTGATCTGTCTGAAAAGACGGGTGCACCGATCGTTTATGGACCCGATACGCAAGCCGGTTTTCCCATTTATCAGGCAAAGGATGGAGAGGTCTTTCAAATTGGGAAATGTTCTCTGGAGGTCCTTCATACCCCCGGACATACCCTGGAAAGCACCTGTTATTTGCTGAAAGATGAAGATGGGAAACCATATTGTATTTTTACCGGTGATACCTTATTTGTTGACGATGTGGGAAGACCGGATTTATCAAGCGGTAATTTGGGGAAGGCGCAACTTGCAGCATATCTTTATGACTCCCTGGAAAGATTAAAACAACTTCCGGATGAGGTGATTATTTACCCCGCCCATGGGCCGGGATCGGCATGTGGTAAAAATTTAGGTTCGGAAACTTCCAGTACGATTGGGATGCAAAAGAGACGAAACTATGCCATGAAAGCCACAGACAAAGAGGGATTTGTTGCTGCGGTAACAGCGGGTCTGAAGGAACCGCCTGCTTATTTTAAAAAAGATGCCCAACTGAATAAGGAGGGCTATGAGGCATTGGATCAGGTGATGAAGAAGAGCAACCGTGCCTTGGATGTAACAACATTTAAAGAACAGATAGCAAAGGGTGCTATCGTTTTAGATACCCGTTCGCCGGGCATTTTTACAGAGGGATTTATTCCCGGATCCATTAATATTGGACTGAATGGACGTTTTGCCGAATGGGCAGGCCAATTGTTGTCTTTCGATAAAACATTGCTTTTAGTTACGGAACCCGGGGAGGAAGAAGAATCCATAATCAGACTTGCGCGCGTAGGTTTTGATCAGGTAAGCGGTTACCTGGAAGGAGGAATAAATTCCTGGCGGGAGGCCAACGAAACATTGGACCTCATCATTAACATCGGATCCGAAGAACTGGCTTTGGATCTTCCCTACGATAAAAATCTGTTGTTGGTAGATGTGAGAGCTCCGGGAGAATTTGCTGATGGGCATGTGGAGGGCGCGCTCAACATTGCGTTGAATGAAATGACAGACCCTTTGAAACTTTCGCGGATTGAGGAAGATCATAACCTGTATATCCATTGCCAAAGTGGTTATAGAAGTGTGATTGCCTGCTCTCTGATCAAAAGACAGGGCTACCATAACCTGAGAAACATCGTGGGAGGCTTTAAAGCCATAAAAGAAGAAACCGGCGAGATAATTCATATTGTTTCGGATACGGCAACTGCTTTAAATGATTAGATAGCCACATTTTATTCACATCTTGCTGATCTCACCATCGGCTGAAGCAAAATATTATTATTTTTGCTAAATAATAATAAAATTTGAAGGGGATATAATAGAATGCAACAGACTACAATTGAAGATAATAAATATTCAATAAAATATTTTCCTGATGAGGTAAAAAAAGCTGAAAAAGCAGGTAATTACTTTTATTTCTATACAACAGAGACCATCCTGGAGGTTCGGGTTATTTCAGATAAAATTATTCGGTTCAGGTATGCCCCCGATGGTAAATTCAAAAGAGATTTCTCCTATGCCATAAGACCCGACCTTAAAGAGACACTCACCGCTTTAAAGTTGGAGGAAGAAGGAGACAGTTACGTGATCCACACCTCTAAGATTGATGTTTTTGTAGATAAGAAAGACCTCCGCATTACCATTACCGATAAGGCCGGTCACATCATCAACCGCGATGCAGCAGGATTTCACTGGCAATATTATATCCTGAAGGGAGGTAAAATAGTGTATTGCAGCAAGGAAATTCAGAAAGACGAATGTTTTTTTGGGGTAGGGGATAAGCCTACGGAGCTGAACCTGAGAGGGAAACGTCTGGAGAACTTTGGCCGCGATTCGTATGGTTTTCAGAAGGATGAGGATCCCTTATATAAAAACATACCTTTTTACTACGGTCTGCATCACGGAATGGCCTACGGCATTTTTTTTGACAATACCTTTAGAACGCTCTTTGATTTCGGTCAGGAAGAGGCTGAAGTTACCAGTTTCTGGGCCCGGGGTGGCCAGATGAATTATTATTTCATGTATGGGCCGGAGTTATTGGATGTAGCCCGGCAATATACCCGCCTTACCGGTACCCCCGACTTGCCCCCTTTGTGGGCGCTGGGCTATCAACAATCCCGATGGAGTTATTTCCCGGATACCCGGGTAAAAGAAGTAGCTGCTGAATTTAGAAAACGAAAAATTCCGTGTGACGCTATTCACCTGGATATTGATTACATGGACGGCTTCCGGTGCTTTACCTTTAGCAAAGAGCGTTTTCCTGATCCCAGGGGACTGACGGATGAACTCGCAAAGGAGGGGTTTAAGACAATCGCTATTATTGATCCGGGAATTAAAGCAGATCCGGATTATTGGGTATATAAAGAAGGGGTGGAGAAAAACTATTTCTGCCGCCGGGCAGACGGGGCCCTGATGGTAGGAGATGTGTGGCCGGGTCGTTGTGTATTTCCTGATTTTTCAAACCCTGAAGTTCGCGAATGGTGGAAAGGGTTATTCGGTGTAATCGCTGATGCCGGGATCAAGGCCGTTTGGACGGATATGAATGAACCCGCGGTTTTTGAACTGGGTACTTTTCCTGAGGATGTGCGTCATCATTATGATGGAGACCCCTGCAGCCATCGGAAAGCGCATAACATTTATGGTCACCTGATGAGTAAGGCCACTTTTGAGGGGGTGAAGAAATTTCTTATGCCCAACCGCTCTTTTGTTATTACACGTTCCTGTTATGCCGGCGCCCAGCGTTGGACTTCTGTCTGGACGGGGGACAACATGGCCACCTGGGAGCACCTCTGGCTAGCCTCTGTGATGTGTCAGCGCCTGGCGGTTTCGGGAATCTCTTTTGCCGGGAGTGATATTGGCGGCTTTATTGGTGAGCCCGATGGAGAGTTGTTTGTACGCTGGATACAGCTTGCTGTTTTTAATACCTTCATGCGAACCCATTCTGCCAGCAATGATTCCGGGTTCGATCAGGAGCCGTGGGCTTTTGGACCTGTTTATGAGTCCGTTGCCCGCAAGTTTATCAATTTGAGATATGAGTTATTGCCTTATCATTATACTACTTTTTGGCAATATACTTCAGAGGGCACTCCTATGTTACGGCCCCTGTGCTTTGTTGCGCAGGATGATCCGGAAACCTTTCACCGCAATGAGGAATTCATGTTTGGAGACCATCTTTTGGTAAGCGCAGTAGCTCAACCAGGGCAAAAGAAAAAGAAAGTTTATCTGCCGGAAGGACATTGGTATAACTATTGGACGGATGAAAAAGTTGAAGGAGGGAAGGAGATAATGGTGGCTACTCCCTTGGATCAGATACCCTTATTTGTTCGGGCAGGTGCGGTAATCCCAAACTATCCCGTAATGCAATATGTAGGCGAAAAACCTGTTGATGAAATGATCCTGCACGTGTATTCGGGTGATGAACATGTAACCAGTCGCCTGTACGAAGATGAAGGGGATCATTACGGCTACCTTGAGAATGAATACAATATCATCCGGTTTCGCCAGGTGAGCCGGAAGAACCACATCCGGCTAAAAAAGCGATTCGTCGGCCATTTTGATAGTAGTTATCAGAAGTATAAGATCACGGTTCACGGGGTTAATTTTAAGCCGGTCGAAATCGTAGTGAATGGACGGTCTCAACCAATAACAGAACCTATAACCAATCAGCAAATTACTTTTGTCGTGGACCGGGATTTTGAAAAGATCATTATCAGGTGATGCTTCGTCCTTTATTAAAAACATGAAAATATGGATCTTTCCAATTTTGACCCAAATGCCCCGGCCTGTCTTAAAAATAACATTTTTGGCCTGCCTTCTTCTGAAGAAGATTCCCAGGTGGTGTTGTTGCCGGTACCTTGGGAAGTAACTGTTTCTTACCATACCGGGACGGCCCGCGCGCCGGAGTATATTTTATCCGCCTCCCGGCAGATAGACCTGTATGATGCATACATACCGGAAGGATGGAAAAAAGGTTTTTACATGCGTGAGACGGATAAAAACCTGCTGATGCGTAGCGATTATTTGCGAAAAGAGGCGGCATTGTACATCAATTTTTTGGCTGAAGGCGGCATCCTGGATGAGAATGATTTTATGAAGGACAGCCTTCATGAGGTCAATAAAGGATGCGAAGATTTGAATAAATGGGTTTATAAGCAGACCCGCGAATTATTGAATAAACAAAAACAGGTGGGTATTATAGGTGGAGACCACAGTACGCCGTTGGGGTATTATAAGGCTCTTGGGGAAAAATATTCTTCTTTTGGAATTTTGCATATTGACGCCCATCTGGATTTGCGTAAAGATTTTGAAAACTTTGCCTATTCTCATGCGTCTATCATGTACAATGCCCTGGAACAGGTTCCTAATATCTCGAAACTGATATCGGTTGGAGTTCGGGATTATTGCCAGGAGGAGCTTGATAAAGCAGAAACAGAAGGAGATCGGGTGCATGTTTTTTTTGACCGCAAAATGAAAGATCAGCTTTGTGAAGGCGTGGCATGGAAAGAGATTTGTGAATCCATCATCTCACGACTTCCTGAGCAGGTTTATCTGAGTTTTGATGTGGATGGACTGGACCCGAAACTTTGTCCCAATACAGGGACGCCCGTTCCCGGAGGATTGCAATGGGAACAGGTTGATTATTTGCTACGGCATATTATAGAGAGCGGGAGACAATTCATTGGTTTTGATCTGGTGGAAGTAGGTTTCCAACACGCTGACTGGGATTCCAATGTAGGAGCCCGTATCCTCTTTAGCCTTTGCAACCTATTGGTAAAACAGCCGGTTAAAGTAAGCTAAAACATGAATTATTCGCTGGAACTAAGGAATCCTTATTTTTACAGAAAAAAAATCCCCATTGCCCTGTTGCATTTTACAGCCGGCTTTTTGCTACTGGATGCATGGTATGAAAGCAGTATCCAATCCGCTATTCCCTGGTTGGGGACACTCTTTTTAATCATTGCTGTTTTTGAAGTCGTCTATACTTTTTTTGCTTTTAAAATGATGCGGCACCATCCGGTTTTAAATGCGACAATACGGCTGGTGGCGGCAGCTACATTTTTGCTGTATGCCCTCCTCCTTTTTAATGGAGCCCAGGTCCTTTTTGCAATCTTTATGCTGATCATTGCCATTGCTTTCGCTCTGCTCTTTTTTATTGAGAGAAGATGGGCGAAACCTTTTGTTATTGAGGTAAATGACCAGGGAGTACTCTTTCCCGGCACTTTTAAAAACCCGCTTATCCCCTGGAAGAATTTTAATCATGTGGTATTAAAGGATAATATCCTTACGCTTGACCTGACCTCAAACCGGGTAATGCAATTGGAAATGCAGGCGATACCGGATGAAAATAAAGTGCAGGAGATCAATGCCTTTTGTATGCGGAAAATAGGACCTCACAGGTAGGATGTAGCAGGAATTTATCCTGCATGTATGCCCTTCTTTTTGAAATAAGGAGTGAACAATAATTAAAACAGTTTAATTATGAGTAAAGTTATATAACCAAGGTGCGGTTAGGCAATAAATATTGGTAGAAAAAAAGTGTAGAATCATTCTGTTTCGTATGGGACGAAACAACAGCAAGATAGAAAGTATTACCGATATTTAATTCCTGGCGGGATTGGACGGAATGGGGGACAAAGATAGGAGTATAACGAGGATACATTTATAGCCGTACTATAGATATCAACAAGAATAGCAAGAAATAGCGAAATATCTTTAAAACGAGATTGTTTCACTACGTTTGCAATGACTTTTCAAAGCTCGGAAGATTTCTGCCTTTGCCGGCAGGCCAATTAGTTATAAAACACTTAACCATCGAACTTATGCAGAGAAACAAAGGTTCTAAAAAACAGTTTATGCATACTTTAAACAGGCGCACTTTTGTAAAGAATGCAGCGATATCTGCTGCCGGATTTTCTATCGTTCCCCGCTATGTTTTAGGAGGAAATGGCTACAAAGCGCCGAGTGACAAATTGCATGTTGCCTGTGTGGGTACCGGTAATCAGGCGCATGCGGATATCAGCCGTATTGCAAGTAATCCCCGTAAGAATGTAGTTATCTCTCATCTTTGTGATGTGGATGATCGGCAGTCGGTAAAAGCCCGAAAGGAATTTCCTAAAGCCAGATATTTTCACGATTGGCGGGAGATGTTTGATAAGGAAAGCAAAAATTTTGATGCGGTTTTGGTGGCTATCCCAGACCATAACCATGCCATTGTGGGATTGAATGCCATGAAACTGAATAAGCATCTATACCTTGAAAAACCGCTGACACATGATATTTATGAGACGAGGGTATTGTCGCAGGCAGCCGAAAAATATAAAGTTGTTACACAAATGGGAAATCAGCTTTCCTCGGCGGATGGTGTAAGGAAGCTAAAAGAGATGTTTGATACGAATATTATTGGAGAAGTTACAAAAGTCTATAACTGGACAAACCGCCCGGTGTGGCCACAGGGGATTCCCTGGCCAACTGAACATCCAGAGGTTCCGAAAGGATTAAACTGGGATTTATGGCTGGGAACGGCAGAATATACGGACTATGTTCCTGATTTGATT
Organism: uncultured Chitinophagaceae bacterium; assembly: GCA_964422465.1. Classification (GTDB taxonomy): domain Bacteria; phylum Bacteroidota; class Bacteroidia; order Chitinophagales; family Chitinophagaceae; genus FW021-bin31. Next base: position 821 of record CAYRBD010000038.1, on the reverse strand, counting down.
CCTCAAAAATGGCGTGGCTGGTGGGATTATGGTACCGGTTCGCTTGGAGATATGGGATGCCATATTATGGGGCCAACTTTTAAAGTTTTAGGATTGGGATATCCCACTAAAATAACCTGTGATGTAGTGAAAGTATATTCTGGTTGGGGCGAAGAGGCCTATACGCCCAAAAGTATTCCGCCCGCCAATCAAATCAGGTACAAGTTCAATCTCAAAAATGGGAAAGAGATAGAATATTATTGGTATGATGGCGGATTAATGCCGCCGCGTCCGGAAGAACTGGATTCGGATATTGACATGAATAAAGAATTTTTCAGCGGTTATTTTGGTGCTACTATATTTGTAGGCACAAAAGGAAAGATAGTGTGTGGTGAGGGTGGACTAGATCCAAGATTGCTTCCACTTTCGTTAAATGAGGATTTTATAATTAAGGAAAAGTATCCAAGGGTAAAGGGCGGCGCCGATGGTCATTACTGGCAATGGGTGGATGCGGCTATTGCCGGTTATGGGAATGATTATGAAGGCAATGCGGCACTTCCTGTGTTGGGAGAGGAAAAGGCTTACGTAGATTCCCCCATTGTTGGCTATGCGGATATGCTGACAGAGTCCGTACTGATGGGCAATCTTGTTATGCGGAGTTCCAGCTATCGCCGTAAAACAAAAACAGGATTCGAATATCCCGGTAGAAATAAGGAATTTATTTGGGATGGCCCTAATATGAGAATGACTAATTTTGAACCTGCCAACCGGTTTGTAAAAAGAACTTATAGGAAAGGGTGGGAGCTTTGAGAGCGGAAAGCGGAAAGCGTAAAGCATAAAGC
>CAYRBD010000037.1:20294-28137 GCA_964422465.1 uncultured Chitinophagaceae bacterium | reverse complement strand
TTATCAAACAGAAAAAGCACGGCGTACGTACTTGGAATATCAGTATCTATAACCTGTACAGCAGGCAGAATCCTTATTTTTATTATTATCAGAGAGGTCAATATGGTAACCGGCAATTAAAACAATTTAGCTTATTGCCTATTATTATTTTCTTTACCAATGCTCGTATCTCGTTGACAGACTTTTTGTAGTAGGGTGCCATTAAGTTGGCAAAAGCGGTTTCGCTTCTGTAACAAATCATCTTTATGATATTTTGGAGGTGTTTGCTTTGCCCGTCGAGTTGATTATACCGGATTTGCTTCGGCATATCTTCTCCCGTACTTTAGCTATCCTGTAGGTGAGTTTACTATAACGAGGATGATTGACCTGTATTTCGCAGCCGAGCGTGGCTTTATAACCATGGTAAACCTGAACATGCCCGTCTATATAGTAAAAAGGGCAGGCTCTGGCAATGCTCAAACCTAATAGGGGTGGCTTCTATCAATCCCTTACCGGCAAGACTACGTTTTTTTAAATGCCCACTTCGTATATGATAGCGAATAGCTCCTTCTGTAACCCAAATCTGTCTAGTTATTCTCGTAACTGGTATTGATTCATCAAGCAGCCGTTGGATATTTTCCATGGCCTCCTCTCTTATTGTTTGGCTATTACCACCTTTGGGCTTATCATGAATTCGCTATAATCCAAATTTAATAGGCGTAGGTCAGAAGCTCTGAAGGTCTAAATAGTTTTAATTCTGTATTTTTTACTGCGGTTTTTATTGGATTATTTTATACCTTTGTGTACGCAAAATGGTTCACAACAAAAAATTCAAACAATGATTATAATAACATCAAGAGAATTTCGCGAGCACCAGCGAAAATATTTAGATTTAGTTGATGAAAATAAGCAGGTTATTATTAAAAGGAGAAACAAGTCATATCAACTAAAACCTATCACAGAAGAAGATCGGTTTTTTTCTGACCCGGAGGTTATTGCTGAAATAAAAGCGGGTGCAGCACAGATAAAAAAAGGAGAGTATATTAAGGTTAAAAGAAAGGATTTGGCCAAATACCTGGGTTTATGAGTTATGAATTGGTTATTTCCAGCCAGGCAGATGTGCAAATTCAGAAGTTAAAAAAATCAGGGAATAAAGCAGCCGTTAAAAAGTTATTTTCTCTCCTGGATGAAATATCAGAGCATCCGAGAGAAGGCGCAGGAAAACCGGAGTTATTGAAACATGCACTTGCCGGCTTTTGGTCACGGCAAATTAACCAGGAACATCGAATTGTGTATAGTATTGACGATAAAATATTGATAGTTGACATTGTATCCGTCTTGGGCCATTATAAGTGATAAAATATTGGATTATAGCCTCTGGGGTGTTAATTGCAGGTAGAAAAGGAACTTCTTTAAACAGCCAGGCTCACTTCTTTGCTGCAGTGTTTTGCCATGTAAAGGACGGCTATAGTGTCCCAGAGGGTACGGAAAGGGATCATCCTTTGATGCTGTTGTACCAGGTATCCACTACCCCACTTATGGCGCTGGTTATGGTTACCGGCTGCTTACTAAGGATGGCCGCTCCGAGGGTAACGATAGCTGCGGCAAGATCAATTCCTTTTTGAATATCTTTCAGATGCAGAATGTTTTTATTAATCTCGAGGGTAATTTGGTTGATCCGTTCCAACGATTGCGCAGCTTCTTCCATGACCAAAGTAGTGGACAGGGCAATGATGTCTTCCCCGTAATTGAGAATGGACCATTGCAAGTCTCCGAGTTTCTTGTTTTTTGCTTTGGGGATAGAGTCCCAGTTTTTATACCTGAAATCGCCGATTGCCTGAGCCAATCCCAAAAAATCATTTGCCAACCGGTTGGCCTGTTTGGAAGTTAATTTTGCCATATCGGTTATTCTTTGAGTTTATTGAAAGCGGAGATTAAATCCCGGATGTCACTCGCATACCGGGTAATCCGGGCGCTCAACTCTTTTGTACTCAGCCTGTTTAGGTTGTCATAAAGATTTTGGTGCCCTGCCGCTATGGTATCCAGGCTTTCTGAAAAAACGGTAAGTTGAGCCCTTTTCAAATTTATGTTGGATATCTGTTGATAATAGGCACTTGTAGCCCTTCCTTTTTCATAATCAGATAAGTTCCCGCCTAAGAGGGTTTCTTTGTAAAAGGCGTAGAGTTTTTCTTTCCTGAAATTTAACTCCTCCTTGAGGTTATCGCCAATGATAAACTGGAATTTTTTTAATAAAATATGAATGGGTTCATTCCCTTCCGCTATGTATTTTTTTATTTTTTTTCTGCGATAAGCCTCCGTAGTAGCCCGCAGCAGAATATGAGCAATCCGGTTGTAGGCTTCTACCTGTTGTTGATCAATTTTCACGCTCCCGAATTCTCCTGTTGTCAGCGCATTTTTCACTGCATCAAAGTTGTAATGGGTTAATTCATTTTGCGACAAGTTGACCAGCCCGTCAAAATACCCTCTGATGGCTTCATAAAGAAAAAGCGTTACACTATCCGCCTTCGTATATAGGCTGCAGTTGCAGTCCAGTTTCCTGCTGATCTCAAGATTCCTGATAGCTTCCAACCTGCATTCCTCAAGGCAAAGTTGCCCGAAAGAATAGTTGATGTCCTCAAACCCCTGAAGGCCGGTGGAGGAAGTTTCCGAAAAATCATGAACCGCCTTCAAGCTCACGCAGCCAGTAAACCCTGTAATAATGAAAAACAGGCAAAGGGCGGTAGATGGCTTAATTTTTTTCCTAGTCATTTTTCAAGTGCATCTATATTTCTGTCCGGTTCAATATTCCTGATACCGTCCACCTTCAATTGGCTGAAAGGGAGGTCTGACGCCACACTTCCTGATATGACGCCGGAAGAGGGAAGGATATTTTTAATGAGCGCCCCCCGGTTTTTCAACGCATCGGCTATGGCCTGAATGTTTGATATCCTTTCCGGTTCTACCGATGCAATAAAATTAATTTTGTCTTTTTTCATCAGATTTGATTTAAAGTGTTAATCAGGCGGGTGCAACCGGGTTATTTTGGTACCTGCACCAAACCCGATCCCACATCCGTAGCCTTCTGGTCTAACCTCCGGGCCTGCTGTGTCAGGTACATCCAGATATCAGAAGCGGAGGCTTTGGGATTCTTTTCCCAGAAGAGCGCTGCGGAGCCTGCTACGAAAGGAGTGGCCATGCTGGTTCCGGAAATGGTATTGTAATCATCGGGAGCTTTCCAGGAACTGTAAACATTCACGCCTGGAGCGGCCACGTCTATTTGCCCCCCATCCTTATTGATACCGCCGCTGGAAAAGTAAGCCACGGCCAGATGGTTGTCTAAGGCGGCTACGGCCATGATGGCAGGGCAATTGGCGGGATGTCCCACGGGAGCGATCTTACCCAGGTCTCTGCGGCTGTCATTGCCTGCTGCCGCGATGATCAACGTTCCGTTATTCAGCGCCTTTTCTGCCACGTCATTGTATATCTTGGAGTAGGTCTCCCCTGGCTGTACAGGGGCACCGAGAGACATGGAAATTACGTTACATTTATTGCTCATCGCCCAATCTATTCCGGCCAGAATGCTGCTGTCTGTGCCGCTTCCTGCATTAGATAAAACTTTTCCGACAAATATTTCCGCTTCCTTTGCCACTCCATATCTTCGTCCTGTTTTTTTATTGATGTCCCCCGTAGAGATACCCGTACAATGTGTGCCATGTCCGTTGAGGTCCTTTACCTCCTGCCCCTTTACAAATGATTTTGAGATAATCTTTCTAGTTACAAAATCCGGATGCTCTAAATAAAATCCGGTATCAAGAATAGCTACTTTTGTTCCTTTTCCGGTATATTTTGAATCCAGCGCCCCAACGGCATGGATCCCCCAGGAAGCTTTATCATCATCCAGGTAAGTGTCTTCTTCCTCTTCTGCCAGCCCGTTATTCTTTGCTTTTATCCTGTTGTAGATGTCCTCGGCAGCTGATTTGTACCCGCTCATAAAATCCTCGAGGGAGTCTGACAGGGCATACACATATCTTTCAGGTTCGGAATAATAAAAAGTTTTTTTTGAATCTGCGGCTTCCAAAAGTCTTGAAATTTGCGCTTCTTTTCCTTCGTTGATCACCGCCACTCCACACTGTTCAAAGACGATCCCATCGGCCTCTTCAAAGGCCTTCTGAAAATCGGGACTGTCTTTTTTACAATAGTCCTTAAAAGAAGCCAGTTTTAAGGATGCTTTTCCGGCTTTTGAAAGGATGGTTTTATGTGTTGCACCGGCATCAACCATTACCAGTTGCCTGCCTGTATATCTGGGGCTTCCTTCCGGGGGTTGGGAAAAATTATGAACTGTTGCCATGACTTGTTAATTTTAAAATGAATAAGTGATCACTCCTAAAGGTAGCACTTAATTTGTTATGTACCCTGCCGGATAAAAAAAACATATTGATCTTTTCCGGATTTGAGGGGAGCCTCCACTATCCCTGTTCCGCCGCCCATCCTTCCTTTTTCCACCTTATCATTTATCAGTTGTAGGGACGAAATGTACTCCTTATCTTTACGACAACTTATTATATGTATAGAAATTTTTATTTTACAATATTTGTGTTGACGGGTTTCTTGGCTTTGTCTTTGCAAACCTTTGCTCAGGAAACTAAAAGAGAAGTTAGCGGCACTGTAACGGACGTGGGAAACGGGCAGCCGCTGAATTTTGCGTCAGTAGCCTTGCTGCATTCCCGGGATTCGTCCATCATAACCGGCGGAAACACCGATGGAAAGGGAAGGTTTACACTCACCACGACCACAACGGGCAATCTTCTTCTTAAAATTACATACCTGGGTTATCAAAGTAAAATTCTTCCCCTCCACTTTAAGAAGGGGCATAAAAACCTGAAACTGGGAACGGTTACCCTGGCTCCTTTTTCAAGCAAATTGAACATGGTAACGGTTACAGCCGAGAAAAAAAAGATGTATGAGTTTAAAAAAGACAGCATTGTTTTTAATGTGCCGGAAGATTTTGAAACCGGCGGTACCGCCCAGGATGTACTTGAATATACCCCCTCCCTGACCATAGATGCAGACAACAACATTATGGTGAAAGGCAAGGGCAATGTAGGGGTTTATATTGACAGCAAGCCCATCAGCGACCTGGGATTTAGTGTTCAGGAATACCTGGAAAATACTCCGGCTTTCATGATCGAGAAGATTGAAATCCTGAAAACGCCACCCGACCCGGAAGATGCGGCTAAAGCCCTGGCGGCAGGGATTACAGACCGCTATTATCTCAACATCCTGACCCGGAAAATTCGCTACAGGGGATACAGCGCTGCGCTTACCGGCGGACTTAATACCCATGATGAGCAAACCGGCCGCGTGCGGTTCAACATGAACATGAAGCCCTTTCAGCTCAGTTATAACAACAACCTCCGCGGACGAACAGACAGCAATTACCTGTACCGAACCAGTTTCATGAAGAATGGAGATTCTTCTGTGCTCAATCAAAAGAGCTACAGCAAGCGCCTGCAATTCAATCAGAACCTGGATGCCCGCTATACGTTTCAATTCTCTGAGAAAGAAGAACTCCGGCTGCGAACACGCCTGGATTGGAATACCGGGAAAAACCAGAGCAGCAACCTCAGCAATATCCTAAATCCTAAAAACACGCCCAACCAGGATCGCATCCAAACCAACGAATCAGACTCCAAAGGATACGGCTTTAGCGCCAATGCCGATTATAAAAAGGATTATGAAAAAGAAGGAAAAGAACTTAGAGCTTCCGTTAATATCCGGCAGCGCAACAATGAAAATGACCGGCACTCCCTGGGAGATTACCGCATAAAAGAAGACAGTCTTTATCAGCACAACGATGGAAGCAGCATGGGACGGGGATTGCGTTCAAACCTGCAATACAAGAACAGTTTTGGCAGCGAAAACAAACATTTCTACCTGCTCAATGGCTCTTTTTCCTGGGATAACCGGCATAACCTCAATGACGTCAGTCGCTCGGATACGACTACTTCCTCCCACCAATTGTATATAAATAAAGCGCTTTCCACCAATTATTTTAGTAATAACGAGAGCTATGGCGCCCTTGCGTTGGTTGGAAAACGGGATAAAAAACTGGGATGGGTAGCTGCTGCCAGCCTCTCATATAATTTGAAAGGCAGCCATGATGATTATCGCGGGAGCAGCGTCAACAGTTATGTCTTGACCTCCCGGAATGCGCTGGGAATGAACTTCAGTCCAAAAGAAGATCAAATGCTGAGCCTGCATTTTAATCCCGGCTTCCAAAGATATGAGCAGAAAACCATCGCTAACGACAGCACGGAGCAAATCACCTACCGATATAATAACTTTATACCGGGCGCCTCGGCAAAATATGAACTGGGAGATCATGAACTTTCTTTTCATTATGATCGCAAGACAAGACAACCCGACTGGCGGCAGCTGAACCCCTACGTGGACAACAGCGACCCGCTCAACATTCGTACCGGCAACCCGGACCTCCGTCCGGAATTTACCAACGAGTACAAGTTGCGCTATGAATACAACCACAACTCTTTTTACGCATCCCTTAACCTGGAGGATGACATCTCTAAAGATGTAATTTCCAGCTATACCACGGTGGACAGCAGTGGCGTTTCCACACGTACTTACGTCAACCTGAATCAACGCAAGAGAAAATCCGCCGACCTGAATGCAGGGATTCATTATTTCAAAGACCTTCCCGACTGGGATGCCAGTATCAACGTGAATGCCGGAGGCGGCCTGTCGGCTTATCAAATGAAATCTGACGACGAACATGTCAGCAGAGATTTTCACGATGTGTCTGGCCTGTCCAGCAATTTTAAGATATGGACTTCCTTAAAAGTAAAATTCTTGTCTCTTATTTTGAACGGCCGGTATTATGGACCCCGTTATTTTTCACAGGGAAAACGCCCTGCCCGCTTCCGTTCCGGCTTGCGTACGCGTGCTTCTTTTTTTAATCATGACCTCAGCGTTTCCCTTGGTATCGAGAATCTTTTTGGGGCTTCTGTAAAGGATAATTTTTATAAAACAGACCGCTATATCCAATACAGCAACAACCGTCAGGATGTGCGATATTTCAGTTTATACGTTACCTATAAGTTCAAAAGCTATAAAAAACTTGGCAGCGAGGAAGACAATGGATAATAAATTATGTATCCATCTCCCTTTTATTTGTAAATTTGGGTTTCAAATACTTGGATCTACCAGGAAGAGTAATTTGTAGAACAATATAAAAAAAGAAGATGGATTATCGAATAGAAAAAGATACGATCGGGGAGATCAAAGTACCTGCGGATGCTTACTGGGGGGCGCAAACGGAGCGCTCCATTGAAAACTTTAAAATTGCCAGGGAAACCAATAAAATGCCCCGCGAAATTATAGAGGCTTTTGCCTACCTGAAAAAAGCAGCGGCGCTTACCAACCTGGATGCCGGGGTATTATCCAAAGAAAAAGCCGACCTTATCGGGAAAGTTTGTGATGAAATACTGGAGGGAAAACTGGCCGGTCAGTTTCCTCTCGTGGTTTGGCAAACAGGTTCCGGAACGCAGAGTAACATGAACGTCAATGAAGTTATCGCTTTCCGTGGGCATGTTTTAACGGGTGGAAAACTAACCGATAAAAAAAAGGCGCTTCATCCTAATGATGATGTCAATAAGTCACAATCTTCCAATGATACTTTTCCTACCGCTATGCATATTTCGGCCTACAAGATGCTGGTTGAAATAACCCTTCCCGGCTTAGAAAAGCTAAAGAATACTCTGGCTGCAAAAGCAGATGAATTTATGAAGGTGGTAAAGATCGGTCGTACCCATTTCATGGATGCCACGCCGCTCACCCTCGGTCAGGA
>CAYRBD010000037.1:0-20194 GCA_964422465.1 uncultured Chitinophagaceae bacterium | reverse complement strand
GCCTTAAAGACGGTAGCCGTCAGCCTGATGAAAATAGCCAATGATATCCGCATGCTATCTTCGGGCCCCCGCTGTGGAATTGGCGAGATCAACATTCCGGCCAACGAGCCCGGTTCTTCCATCATGCCCGGAAAAGTAAACCCAACCCAGTGCGAAGCGCTTACGATGGTAGCCGCCCAGGTAATGGGGAACGATGTAGCCATTAACGTGGGGGGATGCACAGGTCAATTTGAACTTAATGTATTTAAACCGGTCATGATCTACAATTTCCTTCACAGCGCGCGCCTTATTGGGGAAGCCTGCGTTTCCTTTAATGACAATTGTGCAACCGGGATGCAACCCAATACGGAAAACATCCAAAAGAACCTGGAGCGCTCTCTCATGCTGGTAACGGCCCTGAATACCAAAATTGGATATTATAAAGCAGCAGAGATTGCACAAAAAGCCCTCAAAGAAGGAAAGACATTGAAAGAAATGGCAGTGGGCCTCGGTTACGTGACACCGGAACAGTATGATGAATGGGTGGACCCAACCAAGATGGTATAGCATGAAGCCCAGTATTCTAATTATTGATGACGACCTGGATATCTGTGCCTTAGTCCGAAAGTACCTGAACAAGAATGGTTTTTTGGCTGAAAGCACTATTTCGGCGGTATCTGCTTTTAAGAAATTAGAAGAAAAAGAATTTGATGTGGTCGTTTGCGACTATCGCCTGGGAGATGCAAACGGACTGGAGGTGCTTACCCGGATAAAGAAAACCCACCCGCGAACGGAGGTGATTATTATTACGGCATATTCAGATATCAAGACTGCCGTGAACCTGATAAAGTCCGGCGCCTTTGATTACATGTGCAAGCCACTCATCCCGGAAGAATTGACAGATATTATATACAAGGCCCTGGCGCATCACCGGCAACGGGTGAGCAATCAGTCGTTCCCGTCAGGTCACCCGGAGGGCGGACCAGGGCAGGATCGCAATCAAATTCAATTTTTCGAAGGCAATTCCGTAGCCATCCGGGAAGTATATAGACAGGTAGAAATTGTGGCCCCCACAAATTACAGCATTATCCTCCACGGGGAAAGCGGCAGCGGAAAAGAAGTCATAGCCCGCATTATTCATCAGAAAAGCAACAGGAAAGACCATCCTTTTATCGCGTTGGACTGTGGAACCCTTTCCAGAGACCTGGCCAACAGTGAACTCTTTGGGCACATAAAAGGCTCCTTTACGGGGGCTATTTCTGATAAAAAAGGGCATTTTGAACTGGCCAACGGGGGAACCTTATTCTTAGATGAAGTAGCCAATTTACAGGGAGAAACACAGGCTGCGCTTCTCCGGGTTATTCAGGAGAGAAAAATGAAACGTATCGGAAGTACCCAGGAAATTGACCTGGATATCCGCATTATTGTTGCTTCCCATGAAAACCTGAGGACGGCAGGCGCCGAAGGCTTTTTCAGGGAGGATCTTTTTCACCGTCTCAACGAATTTGCCATTACCCTTCCTCCACTCAGAGAAAGAAGAGAAGATATTCCCGGCTTTGCCACTTATTTTCTGAAGTTGACCAATATAGAAACCGGAAAACAAATAGATGGGTTTGAGGATGAAGTGATAGAACGGTTCTTACATTACAATTGGCCAGGGAATGCCCGTGAACTCAAAAATGTGATCAGAAAAGCCGTTCTGCTTACCCCTTATGGTAAAATTACCACCGCTGCCCTGTCTCCCGAGCTATTGAATGTTCCGGCAAAACCAGAAAATAAGAGGAGAGAATCACCTACTCTGTCAGCGTCTTTTTCCAATCCAGACCTGAAAGAGGTTAGCCGGGAGGTGGAATACCAAACTATTATGGAAGTGCTCCGGTCTGTTCATTTTAATAAATCCAAAGCTGCTAAAATCTTACATATTGACAGGAAAACCCTATATAATAAGATTAAAGAATATGAACGATAGGTACCTGTATTAATTTCTTAGCAAGACATTCCGTGAGAAACTGCAGTTTTTTTCCATTTGATAGATTCTGATCTTTAAGAACATTACCTTTATTTCATTAAGTTGAAACTGCATCATTCGTTTTAATTTCTCCTGCACATACCAGGTGTTTAAGACCTCCCGATAAGCCCTTTCAAAAGCAGTCTCTTCCCTTTTGCACCTTTCAAACAGTGCATTATAATCGGCACTTTTTCGTTTTTTGATTTCCCTGTTAACAGGCGCTCTGGCTCCGAAACGGATCAACAGTTCATTGTAATCGGAGGATAAATTTGAAAGAAGTTCGCTGGCATATTCTTTGTCATTTCGAACAAATTCTAATAGGATTTTTTTAAGCTCCTGGTCATTCGTTTCATCTTCAAATTCTCCAAATATCTTTTGGTTGACATCCAGCAATCCTAATACCTTAACCAGTTTCTGGTTTAGCTTTTGCTCATTTTCTGACATGGTATTAATTTTAATTATCGTTAAACTAAGAAGTTCGTATATAACAAGGTATTAAAAATTCGTGCCAATATTAGACCAAAAATTGGAGGAAATCCCCGGGCTTATCCCCCTGTCCTTTTGTTTCGGGCTTTTCAATAAAAGGGGGTAAAAAATTTTAACAATACATTTGGCAAATAATCAGGCATAAAATTTGATTCATATTATACCATGAGGACGAAGCTACTTAACCTGATTAATTAAAAACGGTATGAAAGAGTTCACGATATCTTTCCGATATAATAATGAATCCCACAAAGCCGGGGTTCTCAGGAAAGTAAAGGTTAAGAAGATTGAATATGATGTTCGTCCTCTGGCGCCGGTAATAGTCCGGAGGTTTGGTCAGCAGATTAGGATCATAAAAGAACAGGGGAATTTTAGTACCGGGCATCCGGTAGGAAGCGTCCACCTGGACTTTTTTCATGATCTGGTAGATGCCATAAAATGCCATGAGGATGGGGAGCCGGCATATAAAAGGTAATTTTTTTTAATCAAAACTATATATTATGTTAGGTTGGGCCGTAGTATTTTTAATTGTTGCCATCGTGGCAGCCATCTTTGGATTTGGCGGGATAGCGGCAGGAGCCGTTGCCATTGCCAAAATTTTGTTTTGGATATTTCTTGTCCTGTTCATCATCTCGCTGATAACGGGTTACGCAAGAAGGAGAAGATAGTTTTATCCCAAAGTGTGGCGAAAATTCCACACTTTGGGAAAAAAATTCCACACTAAAATGCTAAGGCATGAAAAGGATTCTGTTTGTAGATGATGAACCGTTTATCCAGCATGCGGTAAGACGATGTTTTGAAAAGCAGGGGTACGAAATAGAGGTATTTTCAGATGGAACTCCTTTTGAAAACGACAACTACAAGTTGCCGGATATCTTTATCCTTGATAAGCAGTTGCCGGTTGGAGATGGGATTGAGATATGCCGAAAACTCAAGAGTGACCAAAAAACGAAAGACATTCCGGTGATTATGGTTTCGGCTCATCCCGATATTAAATCCCTGGCCAAGATAGCCGGTGCCGAAAACAGCATAGAAAAGCCCTTCAGCCTAAACCGGCTAAAAGAGATGGTAGCGGATTATGTAAGTTAATCAAGGCCGTTACCACAATTAAAAAGAGAAATGATGAACAATAGACGAGAAAAGATGGAGAATAGGAAGTTTAGGAAAGCAGCCTTTTTTTGCCTGTTGGTGGCAGGACTGTCTTTTTATATGACCGCCTGTAATAGCGCGAAAAATAATGATTCTTCCACTGATACTCTTTATGGCGTCAACAGTACGGATTCCGCGGGTAATCTTAACAAAACAAGGTTTAGCGGAAACGCATCGGAACGCCGGTCTGCAGCAGACCTGGTCTCTATTTATTCAAGCAGCTTGTTCAGTTTAAAGTTATCACAGGATGCATTGGCACATGATATAAGCCCTGAGACTAAAAATGCAGCTACCTACCTGATAAAAAATCAGACTGCCTTTAACAAGCAAATGGCACAGATGGCGGAAGAATTGGGCGTGAGTTTGCCGAATAACATAGATAAGGATCAGCAAAAAGAGCTCATCGATCTGAAACAAAAGAACGGACCTAAATATGAGCAGAATTATTTTAACTTAATCCTTTTTCAGCAAAAGAAAGCTTTAAGCGCATTGAAGTCTGCCCAGGACAGTAATAATGACACCATTCAACAATGGGCTAAAGAAAGCATCCAAAAGGTAAATCAATACATTGACACCATTACTACCGGCCAAAAACATGCAGATTCGCTGGATATGAACCACGGTGGATAGAAAATTAAATCAATCCGGGAAATTTAGTTTGATAATAAACCGGGTACCTTCACCTGGCCTACTTTCTGCTTCTATTTCCCCATCATGATTGAGGATGATGTTTTGAGATTGCATCAATCCCAGTCCACTGCCTTTTTTCTTCTTGGTCGTAAAGAAAGGTTCAAATATTTTTGAAATCGTTTCTTTATCCATTCCTATTCCATTATCTGAAATGGTGACAACACATCTGTTCTCTTTGTCCTCGGTGCTAATCGTTAAAATACCTTTGTGGTCTTCCATAGCATCAAAGGCATTAAAGATAATATTTGAAAAGGCAAGTTTAATTTTTCCCGCATCAATAGACAGATCACAAATATCTCCACTATAGTTTTTGATGATTTTAATACCTCCCAATTTGATACGATCTCCGGCCTCTGTAATAATTTCATCTAATAGCTTGTTGATAGATACCTTCCTTTTCTCCAGCATGGGAGAAGCAGTTACATTAAGGAAGTTATTTATATAGCTATTGATTCTGTTGCTGTTTCTTTTTATTATTGTTAAATATTCTCTCAGGTCTTCCTCAACTATCTCATCCTGAAGTTGATGGGTAGCCAGGTCAATATTTGTCAACGGATTCTTTATTTCGTGAGCCGTCATTGCTGCTACTCTCCCCAGGCTGTTAAATTTTTCCATACTCTTCAACCGCATATTTTCTTTGTTCATCTGACCCAATTCCACGATGCGCTCTTCCAGTTCCTTATAATATTCATCTGCTTCTTGTCTTGCAACCTTTTTTGCCAGGCGCTCTCTGTTATAAATAACAAGCATGTAAACAGCTAAAAAGAAAGCCACGATCAACATGCTGTATCCCAGTATTTTTAAAGAAATGGATAGCGAATCCAACAGTCGTTTCCGCTCTTTTTCTTCTTTCTGGACTCTTCCTTGTATCGTATTAATAACATTGGAAATACTATCTACCGACAGGGAAGACCGGCGGCTGTTTTTACCCAGAGAATCTATAAACTGGGAGGTATTTCCACTACTTTTTAGGAAGGATTCATGATTGTCTTTCGAGAAAAAACCGCTCAACATTTTGTCCAGCGTATCCAGCCGGTCTTCTTGCTCGTCAGATGCAGAATAAAATTGGGAAATCTCTTCAAACAGAGAATCTATTCTTTGCCGGTTGTGATAATACTTTTCCAGGCTCTGGTAATTTTTGGTAAGGGCATACTCGCTCAAAGATGCCTGAGCGCTTTTAAGGTTGGTCAGCATCTCAGAAAGACGGTTAAAGGTAGAATCTGTTTCCGATATAAGATTACTTTGTGAAGTAAACCGTGTACTCATAAAGATAGTAAGTACAAAGCCTACGATCAGCAGGATGAACGCGACGGCAAATCCTATATTTATTTGTTTAAAAATCCGGGGGAAAAAGTCCATAATATTTGTCCTTTACAAGATTAAATATACATCAATTTTTATTCCTACGTGCGAGACCATAACAATAAATTAATAATAGCTATATATATGTGTATGTATATGTGAGCCTGTGTGCTTAATATAGGAGTTTATTTTGCCTGCCGGGTCATTTTTAGGAACCGTGTGCTTAAGAAAAGAGCTGAAGCCGTTAATCCGAGGATCAGCCCTATCCATATCCCGGCAGCCCCCCAGTGGAAATAAAACGTCAACAAACAGCCCACCGGAATGGCAATGATCCAGTAAGAGATACCGATGAAGAGGGTAGGAACCCGCATGTCTTTTATCCCTCTGAGCAGGCCCGCGCTGTTGGCCTGTACGCTGTCTGATATTTGAAATATGGCAGCAAAAATGAGCAGCCATGCAGTCGTTTCTACAACTTCTTTGTTGTCATTAAACAGATAGGGTAACTGGTGCCGGAATATGACAAAAAGAATTCCGCAGATGGCGCCATAGAGCAAAGCGGTAAGCAAAGTGCTCTTGCCGATCAGGCTCATTTTTGACCAGTTCTTGGCGCCAAAAGCATTGCTGGTTCGTATAGAACCCGCCTGCGACAAGCCCATGGAGATCATGAAGGTAAGGGAGGCAAGGCTCAGCGCGATCTGATGAGCAGCGAGCGAGATGGCATCAATCATGCCAATAAAAATACCGGAAAGGGCAAAGGCACCTGCTTCCATTGCGGTTTGCAGACTGCTGGGGATACCGATATGCAGTAGTTCTCTGAAGGTCTGTTTTTTTAAATACCAGCTTTTTTTACGGATAGCAACATATCTTTTGAAAATGGGATGCCGGAGCACGATGACTCCAAGGATGATAAATATCAGAGACCGGGTAATCAGGGTTCCCAGGCCAGCCCCTTGTATTTCTAACCGCGGAAATCCCCAATTCCCGAATATCAATAGCCAGTTTAAGAAGGCGTTCAGTGGCAAGGCAATAAAAGAAAGCAGCATCCCCACCCGGGTATATTGTAAGCCATCTGTAAATTGCTTGAGAGCAAAAAACAACATCATGGGTAATACGGACCATCCCATGAGGCTAAGATAAGGCAGTCCCAGCTCGGCTACCTCGGGATCCTGTCCCAGGTGAAAAAGAATATTTTTACCAAATTCCAGCGTAAGTGAAATGACCAATGCAAACAAGGCACAAAGCCAGAAGCCGTTATAAAAGTAATGGCTGGTTAGCGCTTTATCATTGCGTCCGTGGGCCATGGATACCATCTGTGAGACAGATAAGGTAATTCCTATTCCAAAAACAAAGGGGATGTTCATCACGCTGCTAACCAATGCCACCGCCGCCAGTTGTTTGTAGTTCACCGCCCCCACCATTGCGGTGTCTATAAGGCGCAAAGCAATCTGTGCAATTTCCCCCAACATGAGGGGGATGGCCAGGTGAATGGTTTGCCGGGCTTCCTGACGTAACATGATTTTTACTTAGAAAAGATGCAAAGGTAAGAAGACCCTTTCATTCGGTTTGCTGAAAGTGTACAAAATAGCTTAGCTTTGCACCATAACTTTTGGCGATATCGTCTAGGGGTTTAGGACGGGGCCCTCTCACGGCTCAAACACGGGTTCGAATCCCGTTATCGCTACACCAATTCCTGTGTTTACAAGCGTTCCAGGTAGGAGTGTTGCCGTTTTGGTGGTCATTTTTATACTTTAATGGGTTTTGTAGAAAATAAGCAGGGCGCCTCTTATAGTATCTTATAGGCAGGGTGAAAGACAGAGTGGTTCTTATCTAAACCCTCACCGGTTATCATCAAAAGCAGAAGGCAACAATTCCGGAATAAATTTGATCAATAGGGGTAGTAAAATGCTTCCTCCGGGTAGTAAAAAGATGGCCAGGGAAGGAATAATTTTGCAAATATCCAAAAGTTGGTTTTTTACTTTTGTCCGTTCTGCCGGTGTTAAATCTGCAGATGTTGACTTTTGAAGCAATCGCACCAATTCCCCACTTTGCCGAATTTCTTTGATCAGCCGTATTTTATTCCGCAATATCAGATTCCGTACCATATTGGTGGTATTGTCATAAAGGTTTTTGAAAGGACTGCTATAGTCTAAATAGGTGATTCTGTCCTTATTAGCTCCAATAAAAGTTTTGATATCCCTAATTCTTTTCTCGATTTCTGCCGTATTAAAACCTATGTTTTCACCAAGATTATGAATAAATTGCCGTTCTTTATCTTCTACTATCTCATCGGAATAGACTGTCATGCAAGCTAAGTCCAATATATACTGGCATTCTAAAGGGGACTGATACTGACTGTAATTCAATTCTTCATAAGGTAGCGAAACATCCTTGATCTGGTTATAACGAATGGAGGTTTCAAGCAATTTCAACACCAACTCCTCGTGTGTATTTTTATCACTTTTTTGTTTGAAAGCTACATAAACCGTATTGGCCAGGAGGGCTTCCAGTCCGGTAGCAAAATCTATGGGGTTGCCATTGGTTCGCAAATAATGCTGGAAGGTTAATACATCCAGATATAACAAGGCATTAGTAATGAGCGTGCTTAAGTTTTTTTTAAAAAACCGTTGGTTGGTTTGAATTCGGCTTTCAATAATCTTCTCGAATTTCGTCTCAAGGGAAGGTCTTATAAAAGGCAGCCGAAAGTTAAACCAACTGTTTTTCTTCAGATATTCGTAGAATGCAGTAACTTGAACCAGAAATTCCTGAATTGTTCCATCCGGAAAGGTTTCAAAATACCGGAACCCCAGGCTGTCCAATAGATTGATTTTGCTCAACTCCTCCAGGTTCAACTTATAGGTAGTCCCATTAGGATAGGAAATAGTGGAGAGGCTATTGGCATATATAAAACCGGTTTTCTTCAATTCATCATAAAATTCATTGGCAGAATAGGCCCGGCCAATGATTTCCTTTTCAAATACGGGAAGATGCTTTTTTATCCATCCGGAAGCAGAGGGGTTCATAGGATTACTTACTTTGGTACAAAAGTACTCTTTTCCATAAAAAAGCATAAGAAAACAATATTGCCGGTTTCAGGAGGCCCTTTATAGCTAAATAAATAATTTGTAGCAATCGTTCATTCAATCCGCAGGAAAAATGTAGCCCCTAAAATACGGGGTATTGCCCTCAAATTCTCATCTTTGAGTTTGAAAAGAATCTGGAGAATAATTTCAGGAAATAAGTAAAAAATAAACAGTATGTTATATAAAAGATTTTTGTTTTTTATTGTGTTGGGATTTTCATTTTCAAAATTTGTTTTTGCCCAACAATTCCCCTTGGATAAAGCTATAGAATTTACCGGAACTATTGCTCACCAACCGGTGCTGGTTGAACTAACAGATACCGAAAACGGACTCGAAGGGCGCTATAAATATTTAAAAATTGGGGAAATCATTCCCTTAGAGGGAGTAATTGACCAGCAAAATGGAAATGCTATTGAATTAACAGAAGGGAAAAGTGATTCGAAAAAAATTTGGCGAGCGGTTTATCGCCAGGATTCTATAGTGGGAAAATGGTATAGTGCAAACCGGAAAAGGATTTATCCGATATATCTCATCAGGAAAATAAGAGACAAACCTCTCCTTTTGTTTAAAGGAATTGAGATGGATACGCTCGTTTACAGCGATCCCGCCGACAGTACATCATCCAGGTTTACATACAGCAATAGCAGGCTGCAAGCCAGAGAAACGGGAAAATTGAGCCAATGGATCAATGCAGAGATAAGTGAAACAAATCAGAATGATAGATCACAATATTCAATAGAAGAAAATATGCATAAAAATATGATAGCTCTGGCTATTGAATACAAAAACAGTGCGGCAGATGCTCCACATCCGGAATACGCGTCTTGGAACTGGGATTTTGAAAATGAAGAATTTATTCAATATCAACAGAATGGTTATTTGTCTATTAATACCGAAGGTTACCAGTTTGCGGGAGGTGCTCACGGTAGCTCCTGGGAATTATACGATAATTATGATATAAGGAAGAAAAAACGTATGGACTTGTCAGATATTATTACGAAAGGCTCTACAGCCATAGAACAGCTTTTAGAACAGCGCTTTAGGAAGGAATACGATGTTGAAAATGGGAAAAGCCTGAAAGAATCTGGGCTTTTTGAATCGGCCATAAAGCCCACCGACAATTTCTTTTTTGATGACTGGGGAATTACTTTTGTATATAATCAATATGAAATTGCTCCTTATGCTATGGGGATTATTTCTATATTTATTCCCTGGTATAAATTAAAGGGTTATCTGAACCGGGAATTTGCCCGGAGAATAGGATTGAAAATGAATGATTAAATCACCATTGTGTCAGAAAGTTTAAAAGAAGAGGAAAGAATACCTTTTTTAATAAAAGCTTTGTCAATAGGCTTTATACCTCTGGCTCTGCAACCATACCACCATTTAGTTATTCCACACTACAAATGTATTTATAAAATGAAATAGCAATGAAAAGATTAATGCTCATTTTTTTTCCAGTAATATTTACTATACCCGTTTATGGTCAACAAACTATGTTGACGAAATATATTGATGATGACAATATCAGAGATTCCGTTTCTTACAAAGATAAAAAGATAGAAGTAAAGCTCTCCACGCAAAATTTTAAGCCCATAAAGAGCAGATTCTTAAAGGATATATATTTTGAGTACGCTACCTGTACAATAGAAGAAGATTGCTTAGGATTTGCTTTTAACGTTGAATATATGGGTGCTAATATGATGACCAATAACAGGAGTTGTTTTAGGTATGATCCTCATAACCAAAGATTGCGTTTAACAAAAATGATTACCAGGATTAGTGGCTCAGGAAATGAAGTAGAGGCTTCAGTAGATATTTTAAAAGGAATATTTAAGGCGAAATGGCACCTGTATTACAGAGACCATTCAGATAATTCCTATATTCATGAACCCTTACCCATCATAAAAGACACTTTACATTTTTCAAAAATGTTTTTGGAGGATTATGATGGAAGCGTATTTGAAAAATTTGAAAAAAGAATAGACGAATCTTTTGATCAGGCACAAAAGAAAGGGGAGAATAGCAATCCATAGTTTTTTCGTTTCAGAATGCTTCTTTCCTAACTATATTCTTGTTTTAAATTATTGATTATTGTTTTCATAACTAAAAGAGTTATCATTTATCTTATTTTAACCATTAAGGCATGAAGAATAGTTAAGATATTGCTCTTTATGTCTCTTAACTTCTTTATGGTTGTTATTCATCTGGTAAAACTCTGAAATATTCATTAACAAATGGTTTCATCGATTTTGTAATATTGTCAGTAAAAAAATTAATCAACAATCCCTGCGGTCTTTCAAGTAACTTCATGTATGTTAATCGCTGTGCCTCATGTACCGGTAAAATATGCTCTACTGCTTTAAGTTCAACAACCAAACAATTATCGACTAATAAATCCAATCGTAATTCCGTATCCATGATAATGTTTTCATAGACTACAGGAATAATTACTTGCTGCTGCACTTGGTAACTTCTTTTTAGTCATGAGTTTTAACAACCAAAGTAAACTTTATTTTTGAATTATTAAGATGGGAAGCTATTTTTTTAATGTTTATTTTAAACCATTAAGGATAGTTACGGTCTCCTCTTAATGCATCTTCATTTTTTAATGGTTAATCCTTTATTTTGTTTTATTAAATCGTAGCTATGAATATTTCATAGTATCTTTCCCCAGGCCTTTTCTTAAAATACCAATCTGACCAATGTGGTAAGCCTGATGAAAATTAAGCATAGTCCATAAATCCCTGATTGTATTGTCAAATATCTCTGATTGAGCAATTGGCGAAGGCACCTCCCTATTTAATACCTCTTCGGAAAGATTCTTCAACCCTTCCCGAACTTGTGGAAAAACTTTGTCCCATTCTGCTTTTATTTCTTTTATATCCGGATAGGGATAATTATCTAAGGCTTTAGTTTTTCCCAGCCCGGCAAATAGATCATCCCATTTTGTTTCAACTTTAATACCGGCTAATTGGGCAAAGGCATAATTGGTATGAAATAAATGTCCGGCAAGATATTTTATGTGGTTCATCTTTTGATCTACTCTTTGATTGGTTTCTTCATCGGATAAATTAACCAATGAATTTTTAAACCATCTGTCAAGCAGATCGAACTGTTTTAATAGCTGTTTTTTGCTGCTCATGAATTTGAAAGTTTAACTGATATGAAATTGCTTATGCAAATCTACTATCCCACATTTTACCGGAGAGGGTGCAAATACGGCAACTTAGGGGGCTATTTGCGACAAGGTTTTTTTATATCTTTGTGAATCGAGAGCCCAGGCAGTACTGTAACCATACAACAAGGTAACCCTTTTAATCATTTAACTCATGAAACACATTACCATTATTGCCAGCCCCGGCAGCAACATAGCCAGTATCGACAACCCCCGCCGTGCCCTGCTGTTTGTAAATGATTATTTTCAACAAAGAGGAGAAGCCCCTGTTTTTAAAGTGCAGATTGGAGGGCTCGCCAAAGAAATTCCTTTGGAAAATAGTTTGTGTACACTTCACGCCGATGTGGTCATTGGAGATTTAAAAAAGACGGATTTAATTATCATCCCGGCCATTGACGGGGATATTGTTAAAGGAATAGAACAGGGGAAAGCTCTTATTCCCTGGATCGTGCAACAATACCAAAACGGGGCGGAACTGGCCAGCCTTTGTGTAGGCGCGTTTCTGCTGGCAGCAACCGGACTGCTCAACGGTAAAAGTTGTTCTACCCACTGGCGGGCCGCTAATGCACTAAAAGAGCATTTTCCTAAAGTAGAACTGGTTACCGACAAAGTGATTACGGATGAAAACGGGATTTATACCAGCGGAGGCGCTTTTTCGGCAGCAAATCTGATCTTGTATATTATTGAAAAATATGCCGGTCGGGAAGTTGCCATTCATTGCTCCAAAATGTTTCAGGTGGATATGGACCGGCAAAGCCAGTCTCCCTTTATTATTTTTGAAGGGCAAAGAGATCATGAGGATGAACAAATAAAACAGGCGCAGGATTTTATTGAAAAAAATTACCAGGAAAAAATTACAGTAACGCAATTGACGGCCCTGCTGGCATTAAGCAGAAGAAACCTGGAGAGACGGTTCAAAAAGGCTACCGCCAATACCATTATTGAATACATTCAAAGAGTAAAAATAGAAGCAGCCAAGAAAAGTTTTGAAACCGGCCAGAAAAATATTAGTGAAGTGATGTACGATGTCGGTTATAATGACATCAAAGCATTCCGAAATGTGTTCAGAAGAATTACCGGCCTGTCGCCGGTGGCATATAAACAAAAGTATAATAAAGTATCTTATGGAAACAGATACCCTCAAAAGATTTGACCGGCTGGTGGCTATTTTGATTCAGTTGCAATCCAAAAAGATTGTAAAGTCGCAGGAAATGGCAGAGCGGTTCGGGGTAAGCCAGCGAACGATTTACCGCGATTTACAGACGCTGGAAAAAGCTGGTGTGCCACTTTATGGAGAAGCCGGAATGGGTTATTCTCTGGTCGAAGGATATCGCCTGCCTCCGGTTATGTTTACCCGAGAAGAGGCCGGTAGTTTTCTTACCGCTGAAAAATTGATGGCACATTTTACTGATAAAAGCCTGGGAAAGCATTTTGAATCGGCCCTGCTCAAAATCAAATCCGTCTTGCGTGGTGCTGAAAAAGACTGGTTGTCGGCTTTGGATAATCATATAACGGTCAATAAAACGCAGTCTGTTTTTAATGAATCGGTACCCAATGCGCTGGAATTATTGTTTGAAAGTCTCACAGAAAAGAAACAAATTATTTTAAACTACCGACCGGTTTATGCTGAAAAACCGGAATCAAGGGCAATTGAACCCGTAGGTCTCTTTTATGAAAACCAGTTCTGGTATATTCTCGGTTTTTGCCATTTACGCAAAGACTATCGACAATTCCGGCTGGACAGGATTCATGGAATTGAAAAAAGTGAGGAGCCGTTTACCCGTCAACATCGTACCGTGGAAGAATACCGGGAGCAAAAAAAACAGAAAAAGAAGTGGACAGAGGTAACTTTATTGGCAGAAAAGAAAGTAAGCAGATATCTGGAATCGGGATTTCAATATTTTCAAATCGTATCCAAAAAAATCGAAGAAAAGCAGGTACACTATACCTTCAAAGTAGATATTGCCGATCCGGGGTTTGTACGTTGGCTGTTGATGTTTGGCGATTATATACAGATTCTTACCCCCACCAGCCTGAAGCAACAAGCCAGAGAGATATTAACCAGGGCATTGGCGAGGCTTAACAACGCTGAATAGTCAATCAGAAAACGGGCCCCCTTGAGAGCCCGACACTCTTCCATAGGGGATGAATAATTATCTTTCCCAAAAATGAGGGGGTTCAATACCCAAAGCACGTAAATAGACATAGCCTTGCCCGCGATGATGTATTTCATTATCAATACAATATAAAATAGTGGACAAAACAGTTCCTTCCCATTGCCCAAAGGCAATAAATTTCTCGTGAAACCGACCGGCTTCTATTTTAGGCCAATGGGCATTGATGAGGTTGGTATGCTTATCCCAAAGCGCCAAGAATGCCTTTTTCTGGTGGCCATGATCAAATTTTATCGGATAGGTACCTTTTTCTCCTGTAGCCATTTCCAGAACAACAGGCCCGAGCATGCTCAGTAATTCTTTGGTTATTTCTGCAAAAGGACGCATACCTCCGATGGAATATTCGAAAAAATCTTTTTCGGGAAAAGCTTCGATTACTCTTCTGGTCAGGTTACGATGTCCCTGCAGGTGGGTCAACAGCTCATCCGGAGTAATTATTACATTTTCCGGGGAATTGATGATGGAGTCTTTCATAAAAAATATTTTATTGTTTTAGAATAGGGCAAAGCTAAACAGGAGGTGTGACAGCCCTTTGTCAACAGGAAATGATTTTTTTGAAAAAAACAAAAAAACATTTGTGCAGTTAAACAGCTACGCGTATATCTGTAGTCCGATAACTTCATAATAAAAATAGGAAGAGCTGTTTTTCAGGCCATTGCTGACCCTGCCAGACAGATCATTTTACTGTTGGTTGCTTTTCAAAGCATTCGAAGACCCTGAACTGGAGGAACAAGGGATGGGGACCGAAGTACTGAAAATGAAAAACAGAAAGATAATTTCACTTAACTTTAAGGCCTAAAAAATAGCTATGGAGGCAACGTTCATTCAAAAAAGGTTGACCAAAATTCCCGGTATTGGAAAATCTATTGCAGCGGATTTATACAACGTTGGTATCAGGAAAATTGACGATTTGAAAGTGAGTGACATCAAAGGCTTACAGCACTTTCATCTCATCCGCACGGGCCCATCCTTCGGTTCCGTCTTCCAGTTGAATCTTTTTCCATTCACTCACAGAATCAAGAATATGTACTTTAGCGCCATTATCCAACGGACGAATGGTTTCGCTGTTTTGATCCGGGGCACTCCTCAAAGGTTGCCGTACATCTACAATAATCGCTGTATCATGGGTGTTGGCACGAATCCAGGAGAAAGTTGCCCCCGTCAGGAAGAAGCAAAAAAGGATTGCGGCAGAAATCCACAGCCATCGTACCCAGAAAGGGGGAGACGCCGTCATCCATTTCCATCCTAAAAAAAAGAGAAGTATCCAGAAGAAAACAATACTCAATATCAGCCAGGTGTTCACCGAAAAAAAGTTTAAAATAGCATGCCACCAGCGCACGAAGAATAAGGTGGGAAGTTGATGAATTTTATTAGACGCCTGCAGTTGAGCCATTTGCAAGTTGTGTATGATTACCTGGTTTCCATGGTCTTTTTGCAGGGCTTTGGTATAATAATAAATAGCATAGCCCGGTTGACCGGTTTGATAATAAGCATTTCCGGTATTGTAATATAATTGTGGGTTTTGATATCCCCTGTCAATCAGTTTTAAATACAAAGAAGTAGCCGAATCATAAGATTGAGCCTGGTACAATTTATTGGCCTGATCAAAAAGCGACTGTGGAGATTGCGCCCATGCTTGCACGCTCATCCATATACAAAGGAGCAGAAGCCCCGATATTTTTAAACTAATTTTCAAAGCAATGATCTATTTTTTGAGTTTGTCTTCCAGTTCGCTAATTATTCGTATCGCTTCTTTATAAGTATCTTCCATGTGTTCATGAGCGCTGACACCCGCATAAAGAGCCATCTCACAGCGGTCCAACAAAGCGAATAAGGTTTCGGGGAGTTTCCCATTAATTCCTTTTTCTTTTAGTTTATCTTCTGCCTTTTGCCGTGTCAATTCAGCAAGGGGAATGCTCAATTTATCGCATAGATAACCCCAAACGGCTTGTGAAACCTCTTCGTAAAATAATTTACTGTTGTCCTGTTTCAGGTATTTACGGGCTTGGCTAAGCCGCTTTAGAGCTACTTTATTGGCTTTTTTATTTTTCAACAATACCTGATTGGATACCAATTCATCGTGTTGTTTTTTCCACAATAAAAGGGCGATCAGGATCAGGATGGGGACAATCATGAATAGCCAGTGCCACCAGCTTCCAAACCATACGGTACCGGTACGGTTCCAGGCCAGTTGTCCAGTTCGGATAGGTTGCAGCGTATTGCTGTAGTTTGTGCCGGAAGAAACCTTAGGTTCACTTTTTCCCGGGGCAACTTCCAGCACATGGGGTTGTGTCTGAACGGTTTCGTATGCTTTGGTATTCGGATCGAAATAAGAAAAGGCCACGGCCGGGATCGTTATTTTTCCTGCCGTCTTTGGCATGAGTACATAAGTATAACTCCTGCTTCCTCCGAAAGGATTAGTTTTGTGAAAGTTGTCTTTTACTTTAGGGTCGTAACTTTCAACACTATTGGGGAATTGGATCGTTGGAGCGGATAACAGGTTTACGTTGCCCTCTCCACTAATGGTTACGGTAAAAGAAGCCGCATCATCAGTTGTTAACTTCGTTTTATCAATAGAAGATTTAATTTGGAATTGCCCTACGGCTCCATCGAAATCTTTCGGCTTTCCCTCTGTGGGAAGCGGCTTTACGTGAATAGTAATTACCGGGCTGCTTATTTGGTAGTCATACTGGTGAGGTACCAGTTGCATCCCTCCTCCAAAAGCCTGTTTAAAGAAAGGGTCGTTAAAGGCATCCCGGAAGAAAGGATCATTAAATGCCCCTTCAAAAGGATTTCCTCCTTCTGATTTCTCCACCGTATATAAGCGCACGTCATTGTCAATCTTTACCGGGTCCAATTCCTGTGTGCCGGGCTGCAGGGGAAAGAGCATGGTTTTCCGGATGGTAAAAACCCGGTATTGTTCCCCGTTCACCTCCTCAATTGTTGGCCTGGGTGGATTGGGCACCGGCAGGTCATGGGTGGAAAAACCGGTAAAAGAGGGCACTTTGGTTACTTTTGATGAAGTGGGCAGACGGGTATATAGCTTATAAGTAGCCGTAATTTGCTGCCCTACATAAATATCTTTTTTATCAACCTCTACCTTGGCAAAAACGTTCTTTTTGATCTTGGTCATGGGGTCTTCCCCATTCCTTAAAATGGCAGGCTGATTTCTATAGCGTGCAGGAAGGGAAGAAGTTGGAGGGGCAGCTTGTGGTTGATTCCCCACCGGGGGGGCATTGTTTTGATTGGCAGAGCCGTTGCTCTTTTCTACCGTAATCGTAACCGGATTGGAACGTACTTCCCTGCCATCAATACGTGCAGTAGCGCCGGCAATAGTGAATCGCCCAACGGCGGTTGGCCTTAATATAAATACATGAGAAATCTTCCGGCTCATGCTTCCATTAATGATGCTGACCGACTGGCTTTGTGAATTTTGTAAGACATCAAAACCGGTGAAAGGAGGGGCATCAAAGCCTGAAATTTTAGAAGCATTGCTGATAGTGAAAAGAACCCGAAAAGGCTCTCCCAAAGAAACTTCAGTGCTGCTTACCTCCGTTTCAAAGTGGGCATTCTGAGCATAGACGAAACCGGAGATCAATAAAAAGCAGATCAGTATAACAACTGTTTTCTTCATTTCTCAATAGAAAATCTACAAGGTGCAAAAGTATTTAAAGTGTCAGGAGACTTACAGCAGGCACGAGTTAAATGTTAGTTAAAAACAGCAATAGCAAGGGTTTACAAATATGAAATCTCACACTATATCTCCCGGTATCGGGCGCAAGACAATGTCTTCTACCACGGTTTGTGGAGAAAGAGTAGCTGCCTGCCAGATGATATTGGCTATATCTTCCGGCTTCATCATGCGGTCTGCGGGTCCTTCAAATCCTGCCCAGGAATCGGTGAGCGTAGGACCGGGACAGACGGCCGTTACTTTGATGTTGTAAGGTTTCATTTCTTCCCTGAGGTTTTTGGAGAAGCCGAGTAGCGCAAATTTGCTGATGCTGTAAGAGCCCCCATTGGGGTAGGCCCGCAACGAGGCAGTGGAGCAGATGTTAAAAACATGTCCTTTCTTTGCCTTTTTCATCCCGGGTAGTATGGCCCGGGTCAGATGGTAGGCGCTGAAAAGATTGGTCGCCAGAGTATCTTCCAGCACGCCCGCCTCCTCTTCATGAATGCTGCCGGGAATGAAAATACCGGCGTTGTTGATCAATATATCTATTTGGCCAAGCGTTTCCTCTGCATCCCGGGCAAAACGAATGACAGCTTCTTTTTGACGAACATCTACGGGCCTGAAGAATACTTTTGCAGCAGGATTGAGCGCCATCAATTCTTCCGCAGCTTTTTTAATGCGATTTTTATTTATAGAGCAGATGGCTACATTCCAACGCTCTTGTACAAATTTAACGGCAAGCGCTTTTCCTATGCCTCTGCTGGCACCGGTAATCAGTATATTCATGTTGCAAACTTAATGGAAATCTTATTGTCTTTTATTTTCAAAAACCTGAATCAATTTTTACATATGATATTTTATATACTAACTCAAAAAATTTATTTGCTTATTCAAAAATATTAACGTAACTTTAAAGTACCTTTCAAAACCTTTTAATCATGAAACTACTTGTCCTTTCTCGAGGGGTACTTATCCTGCTGTCCTTATGGATTTTAGCAGGGGGCTGTCGTAAGGAGCCTCTCCCTTCTGGCATGATGGAAGATCAGCATGCTTTAACACCGGACAGGGCGAAAGATTGGTTTCACGCAAAACAGCAGCAAATATCTGATTACCGTATTGCAATTGCAAGAAAGGGGACCCCTAGAGCTATATTGAAATATGATCAGTTTAAACCGCAGTGGGGAAAGATAAAGCAATGGAAGACTTCGGGGGAGGCACGGATACTGGAGATACCCATTCAGACGGTCAGGCCACTGGCTCTGCATATAGAAAGCAGTCCTGATTCGGAAGGGAAGCACAAGCATGAAAAGGAACGCCAGCCTACCAGAAATTTTGCCCGCCTGGTGATGGCAAAAGACCTTAGAGGGAGAATACAGGCTGCTGTGATGGAAGTCATTGGTTTGGATTCTTATGTGGAGAATAGCCATTATAATCTGGCACAAAACAACTTTCTCAGAGTAGATAGCCTGTTTTCGGGTATCGTTATTTTCAAAGATTTCCCTACAGGTGAGTTTATGTGGGGATATAGATATGTTAATGGTCAGAAGACCGGAAAAGTATCTTATCATTTGTCCAATGGTCGGTTGAATTATCAGCGGATGAACGCCAATTGCTCTTTTCCTATTGTTGGTACAGAATGGGCTTGTGGTAGTTTCGTAGCGGAGGACGGTGTTTTTACTTCAGAGTGTACGCCGGTAACGGTCATTAACGGCTATATTGAGTATAATTGTGGTGAAGGAGGAAACAGCTTTGGAGGAAATAGCAATTCATCGGAAACAACCCACGTGGGCGGAGCAGGAGGAGGTATTCCTGCCGATTACCCAAAAAGTGGGAAGGATCTACCAAACTTGCTGGATGTTGAAAAGATTCAGGAGCACATTAAAAACAAGCCTTTTGCCTTATTGCCGGACACAATACCCTGTTCCACCATCAAGAAATGGCTTTCCCTGGCAGAATATCAACCGGACAATGCAATAATTAGAAAATTAAATACCATACTCGCCACTAAAACGGCCCCATCCGGGGTGGGTGGTCCGGGCTTTACCTATGAGGACGTAGCTCACGTACAAGATATTAATAATGCCTATAGTTCTGTGGTGAATATGGATTATTTTCCGGTGAAGGTCGATAAACTGCCTGTTGTCAATGAGAAACGATTATCTGCTTCTGAATTTTTATCTTATATCAGACTGCATATCAATAAATTTGTGGATACAACGTATGCTAAATTTACACCTTATCATAATTATGGGGTAAAAGATAAAGACTTATGGAATTCCGGCAATCCAACTAGTGCCATATTACTAATCAAAATGCGTAAAATTGCAGGTGTTACTTTGGATAATGGTTCTGTTGTTACTTCTTATTCCACTTCTAATAAATGGATTTTTACTACAATACATGAGCCCGTCTATGACTCGCATCCGGTAAGTGGAAACCGAGAATTTGGTTTTGCAGAAAATAAAGACGGTTCCTATA
>CAYRBD010000036.1:0-28973 GCA_964422465.1 uncultured Chitinophagaceae bacterium | reverse complement strand
CATTTTAGCTTCAGAAAATGAGAGCCTGCTAAAGGCTATTAATGATATCTTCAATTCAACTGAGGAAGATAAAGTGGTAACTTTAAGTCCTGAGCAAACAGAAATACTTTCGATGAGTGAACAAGATATAGAATGCGACAGGCTCGTATCTGCAGAAGAATTAGACAAATCAGACAAAAAATGGCTCAAATAAAAATATTTTGGACTGCTACTGCCATAAAATAAAGAAATCAGATTTTTGAATATTGGAATAATAGAAACAAAAATAACGACTATTCGAGAAAACTTCGCCTTGAGATCAATAAGCGAATAGCAGTGCTTAAAAAAAATCCAAAACTAGGGCGGGAAACGGAATTTCCAGACACACGAACACTCTCAATGGGTTACTATAACCTCTTTTATAAGTTTCTTTCTAATCGAATTGTAATTACTGCCTTTTGGGATAATCGACAAGACCCTGAAAAATTATTAAAATTATTGAAATAAGAATTAACGTTTTATTATATTTTTACTGTCTTTTCAGCAATATCCTCGTCCCCCGATCATAAGTAAAGTAGCTATACACCCAATTGATAAACACCACCACTTTATTGCGAAATCCCATTAAAAACATCAGATGCACCACCATCCAGATGACCCATGCAAAAAAGCCGGTTAAATGTAATTTTCCGATATCAGCTACCGCTTTATTCCTTCCAATTGTAGCCATCGTGCCCTTATCACGATATTTAAAAGGTTGCATCTTCTGTTTATTTTCCAAGCGAGCCAGGTTATCTCCCAAAAGTTTTCCCTGCTGAATAGCCACCTGTGCCAACATGGGATGTCCTTTAGGCAACTCCGGGTCTGTAGATACTTGAGCTACATCCCCTATCGCAAATATATTATCGACATTCAATACCCGGTTAAATTCATCTACTTTTATTCTTGCGCCCCTGGCTACCACTTCTTCCTTCAGGCCCGCAGGCATGTTTCCTTTTACGCCTGCACTCCAGATGAAATATTTACTGTAAATTACTGTGCCATCACTCAAATAGGCCTTTGTTCCATCATAATCCTTCACCAGGGTGTTCAACTTGATTTGAACTCCCATCTTGGTCAGATATTTAAAAGTTTCTCTGGAAGCCGATTCACTCATGTGCGCCAAAAGCTGGGGGGCACTTTCCATCAGATGAATAGACATCAGGTCGGGAGAAAGTTCGGGATAATCCTTTGGAAATATTTTCTTCCTGAATTCCGCCAGTGCGCCGGCCAGTTCCACTCCCGTAGGGCCGCCTCCGACGATGACAATATTCAGCGCTACTTCCTTCTCTTCCTTATCAGTTAATAAAAGGGTGTTTTCCAATCCCTGCAGGCCGAAATTTCTTAAACCAATGGCTTCATACAGGGACTTCATTCCCTTAGCAAGTTTTTCAAAATTTATATTTCCAAAAAAATTGCTCGTGCTGCCGGTTCCAATCACCAGATAATCATAGGAGATAGGCCCAATATTGGTTTCAACCCTATTCTGGTCCGGAAGAACATTTGTTACTTCAGCCAGACGAAAAATAAAATTATCTTTATGGCTAAAAATCCCCCTCACGGGAAAAGCAATGCTGCTGGCTTCCAACCCGGCTGTGGCAACCTGATATAAAAGGGGCTGAAATAGATGATAGTTGGTTTTGTTGATTAACACAACCTGAAAAGGCTTGTTTTTGAGTTTTTTTACTAGGTTAATCCCGCCGAATCCGGCGCCAATAATCACCACGCGTGGCAGGGGACTTTCCGGAATATTAGGTTCAATCCTTTCTTTTTTACCTTCAGTAGATTCTTTTTCGACCTCCGGGTTTGGGGTAATATTTGTACTTGTCATTATAGCCAAATTTTTCATTGACTAACAAAAAGGATTCCATTTGGTTCAGCAAATCACCCGCCTTGAAAACGTGTCCGCCTCCAACCAATCAATGACAATTGACCAATGACAATTGACTAATGACCAATAACTAATTCCCCCCAAGCAACCAGAACACCAATACCGCCAGTACAGCGCCTACAATGGGACCCAAAATAGGTACCCAGGCATACCGCCAGTCACTGTCTCTTTTTCCGGGGATGGGTAAAATAGCATGCATAATACGCGGACCTAAGTCACGAGCCGGGTTTATGGCATAGCCGGTAGGACCGCCGAGAGATAAACCAATCGCCAGGATTAATAATCCAATAGGCAGGCCGGCCAGGCCGCCAACCATATCCAGGTTGGGCCAATTGTAATACAAGAGGGCAATAATCAATACAAAGGTTCCAATCATCTCAGTAAGGAAATTATGCCAATAGCTTCTGATAGCCGGTGCAGTACAAAAAGACATCAACATCAGATCGGGATCGTTAGGCTCATCAAAATGCTTCTTGTAGGCCACCCATACCAGAAAAGCCCCGATCATTGCGCCGATCATTTGGGCCAGGATATAAGGGAGTACCATGGACCAGGAAAACTTCCCTGCTATGGCCAGGCCCAGCGTAACTGCAGGATTAATGTGGGCGCCACTAATGGAATAGATACAAAATACAGGAACATAAACAGCCATGGCCCAGCCAAAGGTAATGGCCACCCAGCCGCTGTTGCTATCTCCTTTATTTCCTTTAGAACGTTTTAGGAGGATGTTGGCTACTACGCCATCGCCGAGAAGAATCAGCATGGCTGTCCCGAAAATTTCGGCAACAAAGGGAGTCATAGAATGCATTTAATTCTCAATTCTTAATTGTTAACGATTATCTGCCCAGTGTACAGCTGCTGAAACGGCACGATTCCAGCCTTTTAATTTTTCTGAAACTTTTTCATTCGAAGTAGGAGAAAACTGCTTGTCTTTTTGCCATTGTTTTTGGATTTCATCGGTATCCGACCAAAATCCGGTGGCCAATCCGGCCAGGTAAGCTGCGCCCATGGCAGTAGTTTCTGTAATAGCAGGCCGGACGACTTCTGTTTCCAGTATATCTGCCTGAAACTGCATGAGCAGATCATCGTTACTGGCGCCGCCATCTACTCTTAATTCTTTGATTTTCATTCCTGAATCAGCCTCCATCGCTTTAAGAACTTCATACGTCTGAAAGGCGATTCCTTCTAATGCAGCACGGGCAATATGGGCATCCGTAGTTCCCCGGGTCAGGCCAACAATAGTCCCCCGGGCATGTTGGTTCCAATGTGGCGCTCCCAATCCGGCAAAAGCCGGGATCAGATAGACTCCATCCGTATTCTCCACTTTTGAAGCCAACTCTTCTATTTCAGAAGAGGAACGAATGATGCCCAGTCCGTCTCTCAGCCATTGTACTACCGCTCCCCCTATAAAGATGCTGCCTTCCAGGGCGTAACTGGTTCTTCCATTCAATTGCCACGCTATGGTTGTCAGCAAATTGTTCTTAGACGGAATAATTTCTTCTCCGGTATTCATAACCAGAAAACAGCCGGTACCATACGTATTCTTCACCATGCCCGGCTGGGTACACATCTGGCCGAATAAGGCCGCCTGCTGATCTCCCGCCATTCCTGCAATGGGGATTTTCTGGGCCAGAAACTGCCCAGATGTTTCGCCGTAAACCTCGCTACAAGAGTGCACTTCAGGTAAAAGAGAAGAGGGGATATCCAATAATTTCAACATTTCCTCATCCCATTGCATTTTATGGATGTTAAATAGCATGGTACGGGAGGCATTGGTTACATCTGTAACGTGCTTTTTCCCCCGGGTAAAGTTCCAGATCAGCCAGGTATCAATAGTACCAAAGGCCAGTTTCCCGGCTTCTGCCTTTTTGCGGGCTCCTTCTACATTATCCAGTATCCATCTGATCTTAGTAGCAGAAAAATAAGCATCCAGTATTAATCCGGTATGCTCCTTTATTTGTCCGGCTACTCCTTCCTGCTTGCGCAATTGATCACAAAAGTCAGCCGTCCGTCTATCTTGCCATACAATGGCATTGTATATAGGCTTGCCTGTTTCCCTGTCCCAGATAACAGTCGTTTCCCGTTGGTTGGTAATCCCAATTCCGGCAATGTGCTCTCCATTCAGATTAGCTCGTGTAATAGCTTCTGCTGCCACTCCGGCTTGAGTGGACCAGATTTCGGAGGGGTCATGTTCCACCCATCCGGGTTTAGGAAAGTGTTGTTTAAATTCCTTTTGAGCAACTGATTTTATATTCCCCGAATGATCGAAAATCATGGCTCGTGAACTGGTGGTTCCCTGATCGAGCGCTAAAATAAATTGTTCCATACCACTTTTCTTATTTTAGATTACGATTAATTACGGGTGTAAGATAGAATCTTTAAAAATACTAAACAAACGAAACAATAGAATACTTATCGAAGCACCTTTAAAATGGCCTCTCCCATCAAGGCATCCCCGGCGGTATCCGGATGCACTCCATCATGAGTCCAGTAGGAAGGAGGAGCCAGTTTAGAAGCCTTCTTATAAATCTCCTGATAAGGAATAAATACGGCTTCATACTTCTGCGCCAGGTCGCGGGCAGCCTCCCGGTATGCATCAAAAGCCGGAAACCAACTGTTATCCACCGCCTTCACTCCATTTACAGCATAGGGCTCGCCGATAATCAGCTTTACATTTGGCAATTTCTTCATGGTATCTGCCAACAGCTTGTCATAACTTCCCTTGTAGCTCTCAGCCGTCCCTTTATAGCTGCCATTAAGCGTATGCCAATAGTCATTTACCCCAATTAAGATACTGAGAATATTGGGTTTAAGGTCTATGCAATCCTCTTGCCAACGTTCAATAAGTTGCGGTACCACATTTCCGCTAATCGCCCGGTTGTATATTTTGAGGTTCTTATCTGGATTTTTCAGAAGCAATTCCGAAGCAGCGATAAAAGTGTATCCGGGCCCCAGGCCACTGTTGTCATTCGCATCCTTTCGTTTCCTGTTCCTGCCCATATCGGTAATGGAATCTCCCTGAAACAGGATCACATCATTTTTGGAAATACGCACCTTCTTGGGTTTATATCCCTTTTCTTCTATGGCGGCGGAAACAATTTGGGGAATGCTCAAAGCAAAGGTGCTGCCTAAAGCGGCCGTTTTAATAAAATTTCTACGATTTTGTGGCATACGTCAATGGTTTTTAATAAGATTCGCCCGGCAAGGTACAAACCGAAAAAGAAAGTTTATAATTTTTTCCTGTTCTAGTTACTAATATTTCAACGCTTCAGGATTGTCTGCCGAAGCTTTGGCGCAGATAGATTTCAGAAGGTAGTGTTGTGTTATGATTAAACTGACGTAAAAGGTCTCCCGCTGATCTCGCTGATTTTCGCAGATTATATAATCGACTTCTGCGTTTATCTGCGGGAGACAATAAGGAGACAATTTATGTTTAACTTAACAGTAGTTTGTTATTTTTATTTCTTAACGGTGGTTTCTGCTACGAAATGGTGGTTTCGGCTCAAGGCAATGCTGTTGCGCTACCACTATCTCCGATCTCCAATCTATAATCTACTGATTTTAGATGCAGATTAGCGATATAGGATTTTAGATTTTTGATAATCTATAATAACCGACAGTGTTGGGCACTAACACTACAGTGCCTGGGCGTAGCCGAGGGCATGCGTTAGAAGGTGGTTTCGGCTACGCTTGACCACCGGGTTTTCGACTTCAATACCCACCGTATCATTGTAAGTTGCCAACCCTCCGATTTCGCTCGGGACAACGCTGCAAATAGTTGTCTAACTGCAAATTGCAAACTTTGCCAACTGCAAATTGTCCCTATTTTTTAAACGTTGCTACGGTATTCACCAGTGTCCCGATATGTTCAATGGAAATTTCGACCCGATCCGCCGGTTTTAATGTAAATTCATTTTTAGGAACCAGGCAGGTACCGGTCATTAGATAGCTTCCATGAGGGAAGTGAAATCCCTTGTATAAATAAACTGCCAATTCTTTTAAGGTTCGTTTCATCTGATTTAATTGTATAGATCCCGTGAACCGTACCTCTTCATTTCTATAAATAGTCATGGTAATCACGGTTTCTTCCGGTATAGGTTTTTCAGGTACATATAAACAGGGGCCCAGCGCTGCGCTTCTCTCATAGACTTTGGCCTGAGGGAGGTATAGCGGGTTTTCTCCTTCAATGCTACGCGAACTCATGTCGTTCCCAATGGTGTATCCGTTGATATTCCCTGAACTGTTAATGAAGATAGTTAACTCCGGTTCCGGCACGTTCCAGGTAGAGTCTTCACGGATATATATCGCTTGTCCCGGCCCTGCTACGCGGTGTGGCAATGCCTTAAAGAATAACTCAGGTCGTTCGGCTTCATACACCTTGTCATAAAAATCTCCTCCACCGGCGGCTTTGGCTTCTTCCATGCGCGCATTTCGGCTCTGCAGATAGGTAACGCCGGCTGCCCATACCTCCTGAGAGCCTATGGGTGGGAGAAGAATAGACTGTAAAATATGCAATGTCTCCTCTTTCACCAGTGGCGTTTTGTCATTTATTTTGTCTAATAATACTGTATATAAGGATTCTATATTTGTTAATCGGTCCCAATCATCTTTTAACAGGAAATACTCCCCTTCCCTTTCTACAATTATCCCTTCCTCTGACTTGTAAATCTTCATGAATTTTAATTCTGCAGGCTTTTTAAATATTCTTCACGCCCGCTGTGGATATGTCTTTCGGCATGGTAGGAAGAGCGAACGAGCGGCCCACTTTCTACAAAATCGAATCCAATTTCGTATCCAATTTTCTTGTATTCTGCAAATTCTGCAGGGGTGACAAAATGCTCTACCGAAAGATGGCGGGGGGTAGGCTGCAGGTATTGCCCCAGGGTAACGACATCGCAGCCGTTGTCAAGCAGATCCTGCATGGTCTGTACAACCTCTTCTTTTTTTTCTCCCAAACCCAGCATGACGCCACTTTTTGTCCGCATTCCTTTTTCCTTCAAATAGCGAATCACTTCCAGGCTCCGCCGGTACTTAGCCTGAATTCGCACCTTCCGGGTCAGGCGTTCTACTGTTTCTACGTTGTGAGATATAACCTCGGGGGCAACCTCTACCATTCTTTGGATATTTTCCTTAATTCCTTTAAAATCAGGAATTAAGGTTTCCAGGGTCGTATCGGGATTCAGGTTTCTTACTGCCCTTACAGTATTCGCCCATAGAATAGAGCCGCCATCTTTAAGCTCATCCCGGTCAACAGAAGTAAGTACCGCGTGCTTGACCTTCATCAATTGAATGGCTTCTGCCACGCGCTTGGGTTCTCCCCAATCCACCGGATCGGGCCGTCCGGTAGCTACTGCACAAAAGCCACAACTACGGGTACAGGTATTTCCCAGAATCATGAAGGTAGCCGTTCCCGCGCCCCAACATTCGCCCATGTTAGGACAGTTGCCGCTCTGGCAAATGGTATGCAACTTGTGATCATCTACTATTTTTCGTAAATCCCTGTATTTTTCTCCCGTAGGCAGGCGAACGCGTAACCAATTAGGCTTTTTGGTTCTTGTAGAAGTTTTTACTGAAACTTTTGGAGTATCTTCTTCAATCGTTACGATGCTGCTCATTACGAATATTTTTTACAAAAGTAGGTAATATACCCGCAGTTCCAAAGAACTTTATTCCCTACCAGCGTTTGCCAAAAAGCAAGCTGACATAAGCGCCGTAAAAGAATTTGGAACCCGGATTATTTACCATTATTTGTACCTCTTTGGCATAAAATGAACCTGTCAGGCCTACTTCTACTGCACTGACAAACCTATTGAACTCTGCCCAGTCAAAACGCATTCCCAGGCGCGCATACAACCCCGGATTCACAACCACTTCGTTCCACCCCCGCTTGAAGCCTCCACCCGCTAAAATATTATTAGGGTTCAAAAAATCTATTTCATTATCAGGGGAGTATTTTTCATAAGAAACATTGCTGCCGGTAGAATCTACTAATTCCAGATAATAGGGTTTAACCAGGCCGAGTGAGATACCCCCCATATATATTGCCGATACTTCCACTCCATTCTTTGTCCCTTTGTTGCCAATGGTCCGGCGTTGCCCATACCCAAGCCTGACCTGATAAAAAACATTGCGTTTTCCATATACAAAAGGCCGGGCGCTGGAGTAGTAAGGCCCCCATGGGCCCTGGGCTATTTGCCGGCGGGAATTTTTATCTTCCTTTGGATGTTTGATTTCCCCGACCTCAAACTGAAAAAGATTACGCACTTTTTCATTCTGCTGCTTTTCAAGCTCAAGATACACATCCCAGCCATTGGTATTGAGCCGTCCGCCCACATTAAACTCATGAGCATAGGGATTTGTTTCCTCATAATTATACTCTGGTACCTGCGAGGGTTTGATTCTTTTAATGTCCTGCTGGCTTGAACGATCCTGAGAAAAAGAGAACCGGGCCAGGCTTAATAAAAATATGATAATGGAGAAGCGTTTCACGATAAAGGGGGTTTATTACAAATATAGTAACGTAAATTTACGTAAATTTATACTTTATGACCTCAAAAATAATTTATTCCGGCAATTTAAGGACGGAACCTACCCATTTAAGATGAACCTATTCCCTGGTCTTGGTCAGTTTGTGATTTTCCATATCCGGCTCTGCTATCATATCGTTTATCACGTTTACCGCCTCATGCAGGTAAGGATCCGTTTTATAGGCCTTGAGCATGTCCCGGTTTCTTTTAGCAAGAATAGAATCTTTATTCAGGTCTGCCAGGTCTTCCTTCAGATTGGCCAGGCTCAAAGGAGCTTCCATGGTATCCAGTTTACTTACCTGTTTTAGGGCATGCGAGTTTGAATCCTGCAAGGCTTTATAGGCTTCAAGTTTAAGGGGTACTTTCTTTTCGTTATCAATATGCTTAATGATATTGATGTTCTTATTGATTAGAGAAAAGACCTGAGAATGTGCCAGTCGCTGGTCACTTTTTTTCTTAAGGTAAGGGATATTTACAGGGTTGCTCCAGGTGATGTAATCTGCTTTACTAATGTGATCCCAGGGAAGGGCATCCTTGCTTTTACGCTCTCCTATATTGTAATAAGGATCAGGCAATACAATGTCTGAAGAAACCCCTTTTAGCTGTGTAGAACCTCCGCTGATCCTATAAAATTTCTGAATGGTCAGTTTTAATGCGCCCAGTGAGCCAAAGGCTTCCTGTTGTTCTTTGGAAAGCAGGTCGGAAAGTTGGATCATGCGCTGAACCGTACCTTTTCCAAAGGTGGTTTTGCTACCGATAATAACTGCTCTTTTATAATCCTGCATGGCGGCCGACAGGATTTCAGAAGCTGAAGCGCTGTATTCATTCACCAGTATAGCCAGTGGTCCGGAGTAGGCAACGTCCGGATCGCGGTCTTTCAACACACTCTTATTCCCATTGCCATCCCGTACCTGAACGATAGGGCCTTTAGGGATAAACAACCCGGCCATATCTATTGCATCCCCCAGTGAACCGCCGCCGTTAAAACGGAGGTCTAATATAATGCCATTCACCTTTTGTGCCTTCAGTTTTTTGATTTCATTGTGTACATCAAAGGCGCTGCTGCCCGGGCCTGTCCGTTGCTGTGAATTAAAGTAAAATTCCGGTAAAACAATAAATCCAATCTTATGTCCCCCATTATTTATGACATAAGAATGTGCAAAAGTAGCTTCTATTTTCACTTCATCACGGGTGATGGCAATTGTTTGAATGGTTCCATCCAGATGTTTGACGGTTAGCTTCACTACGGTTCCTTTTTTGCCCCGGATGATCTTCACGGCATCTTCAGTTGTGTAGCCGGTCATGTCAATGGGCTCTTGATCGCCCTGTCCTACCTTTAAGATCAGGTCTCCGGCCTTCAGGTCTCCCTGCTTCCATGCAGGACCTCCGGTAACAATGCTTTCAATCTTCACATTGTAATCAGACTGGGTCAGTAAAGCGCCAATACCATAAAAGGTACCCGACATTTGTTCGTCAAAATAACGACGATCCTTTGGAGAGAAATAATTGGTATGTGGATCCATGCAGCCGGCTACGGTATTCATAAAGTCGCTGAATCTTTCCTCATTAGTAAAATGAGATTGTAACCGTTTGAAATACAGATCATAAGTCTTTTTAATGTCATCGCGGGCTTCCGTCTCCAGGGCTTTATCATCTTTCTTTTTTATAGAAGCGGTATCCACAGCTTTGGAACGAGATTCCTGCAGATCCAAAACCTTGTTCATTGTTCGGTATTTGAGCATCTTTTCCCAGACCTCTTTTCTTTCATTTTCATCAACCGGATAATCCAGCTTGCTGCGGTCCAGTTGAATGCTGTCATTGGCTGTGAAATTAAACGGCTGGGAGAGCAGGACAGGGTATAGCTCCATTGCCGAACTCATTCTTAAGTTCAATATAGAATCTGCTTCCTGGTAGAACGAAAGGGGCTGAGTGCCATTTATTTCATCATCAATGGAAGTTTCATATTTCATTAAATAGTTGATATCCGATTGGAAGAAGAATTTTTTCTCACTATCCAGATCTTTTAAATATTTATGAAAGACTTCCTTTGAAAAATCATCATTTATTTTTTTCGGGGAATAATGAAATTTCTCCAGTACCTGCCCCACAATATCTGCAATTACCTGCTGCTTATTAGTAGAATCAGAGGCAATATGACTTTTACTATAACTTTCAAAAGCGAGAATCCCGGTAGCCACAATAACCAGTACAGAGGGAATAACAAATTTAAGTTTCATCATTTGGGTTTTATATACTCAAAACACGGGCTCAAAATACGAAAAAGAATAGCGCAAATGTAGCTTTTAATACAAAGCGGTTATAAACTCTTTGACGGGCGGTTTCGATTTAACAAAAAATTAGACATCGATTCCTATCTTACGCATGAGCAGAGAAGCATTCATACTGGTGCATATCCCGGCCTTTAATTTATAGTCAAAAAACAATTCTTCCTCCTTCACCTGTACGTCAAAATGGTAATTCATTATTCTTTCAGGATATTGTTCAGCCATGTTAGTAAGCGCCAGGTCATGGGTTGCCAGGATGCCAACAGCCTGATCCTGCAGAAGTTGACGGATCAGAGCGCGTGAGCCGGTATGCCGGTCGTTTGAATTGGTGCCCCGTAATATTTCATCAAGCAATAAGAGCGTATTGTCATGCTGTTTGGCTCGCACGATAATGCGTTCCAACTTTTTTAATTCTGCATAAAAGGTAGAAATATTTTCTTCTAAATTATCAGCAATGCGCATGCTGCTGATGAGCTTTACCACAGAAACTGACATGTATTTCGCACATACCGGCGCACCAGCCATTGCCAATACAATATTCACGCCAACCGTACGAAGGAATGTACTCTTTCCTGCCATGTTGGACCCGGTTATTAGCATCATCCTGCCTTTTCCATTCAAAACAGCATCGTTGCAAACCCGTTTTCTTTCCTGAATGAGCGGATGTCCCATTTCCTGACATTCAAAAGTAAAATAAGTATCCTTAACCTTAGGGAAACTCCAGCCGGGGTTGTTAAAAGCCAGGTTAGCAAAAGAACACAGGGCTTCCATCTCTGAAAATACAGCTATCCAAACGGGAATTTTATCATGCACCTGCCTATGCAAATTC
Organism: uncultured Chitinophagaceae bacterium; assembly: GCA_964422465.1. Lineage (GTDB taxonomy): Bacteria > Bacteroidota > Bacteroidia > Chitinophagales > Chitinophagaceae > FW021-bin31. The sequence continues at coordinate 17,423 of CAYRBD010000036.1, read as the reverse complement.
CGCAATTGCCGATACTGATGCCAGTCCCAAAAGAAGACAAGGTTCAGCGGGAAATGGACCAGTGGGTTGTTACGAATATCCAGCCTGCCAAGGATGCTTTTTAGTTTTTGGATGGACCTGGAGGCGGGTTGCTCTCCAATGTAGCATTTTTCTTTTAAGTTTTGCAAGCGGGTATCTCCAAAGTCCTTCGTTGTAATCATGAACAGACGTTGGCCGAAAGCCTCCATAGCCGGAAGGGTACGGGAAAGTAACTGATAATGAGGCCCGATAATTTTTCCCAGCCGCCAGGTCACGCCCGCATGTACGATCAATGATATCCACAAAACCTGCCAGGACCAGACTCCCACGGCCGCCAGCGTTACAAATAAGGTAGTGAGGAGCAGGGCGCCGGTGGTAATAAAGGTCCATTTGCGGACCGGTTCTGCAGACGGATTGCTTTCAGCCCAAATTTTTATTTGTTGAAAATCTGAACGATGGATGTTCTTGTGGCGACCGACTGCCTGCAGTTCTTGTCGCCATTTCATCTCCGGGGCAAGCATTTTTACTGCGTTTTGCCGTTCTGAAATAATTGCCTGACTGGCCGGCGCTTTCAGCCAATCTGCTAATAATTTTGCAGAAAGCGTGGTAGTGGTTCGGTTGACCATCTGAAAAAGACTGTGTCTGCCGAAAATGTCCAGATCGCCGCTATAGGGGTGTTCCGGGTCTTTAAAAATGCCACCTTCTTCCAGTTTATCAAAATCTCCGTTGAGTGAGCTTATTTCTTCTTCATTTATCTGGATCAATTGCGTTACGAATTGTAATTTCTTCAGGTTGCTGATATCCATCAGGGTGATTCGTAAAAAGAGGATTAATAACACGAGCGCCACTGCTGTGGCGCCCAGGATGTTTATTTCCAAAAAGATAAAGAAGATCAGGATGGCCCCTAAAAAAGTTATCAAACGCAACCAACCCAATCTTTTTCGCTTCTTTTTATAGCGGTCCAGTTGCTGCTGCAGTTCTTTCAGACGGGAGTAATAAATTTGTTCCGTATTCATAATTATTAAATAACAAACGGTTAAGCCTCTTTGTGTTCCCCCATCCTGATCTCGCGTTGGTAGGCGCTGGGCGTTTTACCGGTGAAATGTTTGAAAAAACGGTTGAAGTTAGACAGATTCGAGAACCCACAGGAGTAAGCAATTTCGGATATGCTCCAGTCTTCTTCCGCCAGTCTTTTACAAACCTGCCGAACGCGAATTTCATTCAGGAAATGAACAAATGATTTTTGAGTGCGGCTTTTAAAAAAACGACAGAAAGATTGCGGCGTTAGTTTAACGATTTCCGCGGCTTCCTCAAGGGTAATGTTGCGATGGTAATTGTCCAGCATGAATCGAAAGACCTGATCTATTTTATGGTTATCTTTTGGATGGTAGGCATGGGAATAGCCTATTCCTGCCAGGTAAGTATATTCTTCTGTTTCGGAAAAAGTTTTTAAGATATGCAATAGTCCGATAACCCGATCCAGCCCCCTTTTTGAAAGCAACAGTTTCATTTGCCGCGCAACTTTTTTCTTTGTCATTCCATATACTGCTATACCCCGTTTGGCCCGTTCAAAGAAATCGGCCAATTTTCGGGTTTCTTCCAGTGTAAAGAAGGTAGTCCCAAATACATCCTGCCGAAAGTACACCACAATAGACCGTGCCTTCAGGTTATTGCCGGGTTGAAAATAAACCGGATCGTTATGCCATACGTGAGGCAGGTTAGCACCGACAAATACAATATCTCCTTTTTCAAAAGGAGCAATGTGATCACCAATAATTCGTTTTCCGTTACTCTCTACCACATACACCAATTCACATTCTTCATGAAAATGGAAAATATTGGTAAAATACGGTTCTGTTCGTTCTATCACAGATAACCGGTCCTCCACAGGCCCATGAACTTTCCGCAGTATCGGCTTCATTATTTTAAGCTAATTTTGATGCAAAGTAAGCATTAAAGGTAAAATAATACGGCTTTACGGGCATTGAATTTTGGGAAATTTCCAGTCGTAAAGTAACTTGAGCTTTTTTTACTAACCCTTATATTCTATGCAAATAGTCGATCGTGCAAAAAATATTATTCTGAGCCCCAAATCAGAATGGAATATTATCCAATTCGAAGCCAAGCCTCCCAAATTGCTCCTTACGCAATATGTCATTCCACTGGCAGCCCTTGCAGGCATTGCAGCTTTTTTGGGTTTGTGGCTTTTTGGAGTAAAAACGGGTTTTTCCAAAGTAGGCGGTTTTAATTGGGGGCTTTCTACCGGTATCGGCGTTTTTGTCCAGGATGTGGCATCTGTCATTCTTTCTGCTTATGTAATTGATGCGCTGGCGCCTTATTTTAATTCGGAAAAAAACCTGGAGAAATCCATGCAACTTGTAGGCTATTCTTATACGCCTGCACTTGTAGGCGGTCTTTTGTACATTATCCCGCCTCTTTCTTTTATCGGTTCCTTATTTGGTTTGTATGGAATTTATCTTTGGTATGTGGGGTTATCTCCCATGAAAGGGACTCCTGAAGATAAGAAAGTGGTTTATCTGATTATTTCGATTGTCGTTCTGATTATTATAAGCGCTATCGTAGGTTATATTCTGAATGCAATCCTGGGAAACTTCTTCAGCACCAACCTTCCCCGGTTTTAAGCAGTAGCAATGCAATGCGCTACCCGGTCTATATCCTCACGGGTATGCAGGGCATTCAGTACTACCCGTGTCATCAGTGGATCTGCTTCCGTGGGATAACGGAAAGCGGAGAGCAGAATATGATGTTTTAGGGCATGCTCATACAGGTCCTCCATAGCAATACGGGCTACCGGCAGCCGGCGGTCGTAATTTAATGTTCCGAGCGTGGCCGTCTGTTTGGAAAAATAACGACAATTGTTTAGTAATTTCTCCCGTTGTTCAGCAAAAAGGATACGGCCTTCCATCCAGGTATGTACAAATGCCGGCGACATGGGGGTGGCTGCCGAAAACGGCGGGCGCAACTTGATCTGGTTTATAGTCCCGGTATCTCCGGATATCGCCCCTCCTTCACAACTAAACGCCTTAGATAGTGAATAGCAAATTAAGTATTGCAAATGATCCTGCTTTGGTAATAGCGAGACAACACCCTCTCCTCTGTCACCCAGAATACCTATTCCATGAGAATCATCTACAATTACACGAACACGTTTTTCAATCTTTAACAACCAGTCAAAATCGGACGCTTTCCCGCTCAGGGGATCAACCGATTCCAGGACTATTGTACAGAGAGTTGTAGAGGCCTGTACTTTTTCCAAAATAAATTCTGTTGTGCCTTCGTAGGCCATATCTTTTTTTTGAGTATATACCCGCAGAGAGGGGTGCGAGCATTGCGGGTATAGCATCAGGCTGTCTTCGGCTGCAAATTGTACAGCAGCCTGAGCGGCCAGGTATCCAGAGGAAAAACAGGCAGAAGCCGCCTGTTGGACATATTTGGACAACGCATCTTCAAAGGCTTCATAAAGCAGGCTCCGGGTGTTGCTTACCCGGGAAGAGGGAAATACAGCACCATATTTTTGAGCGCCTTCAAGAACCAGTTGTTGAAAGGCCGGAAGCGTTGGCATCCCCAGATAGGCAAAGCCCGTAAAAAAAAGAAAGGAATGGCCCTCTACCTCCGCCGTGCGCCCCGGGATTCCTTTTACATAAATCATAAGCTGAAGTTTAATTGAAAACTATTCCTGTTCATTAATGGATGTGGCTTTTAAATGGAGCGTCATGTGAAAATCTGCAACCTGCGTGGTAAACTGCATTTTGTCCGCATTAAGTTTTACGATCCTGATTTGTTCATAAAGCTTATTCTCATAGCGGGGGAATAATGAAATTCTCTTTCCACTGGGGCGAATAGCATACTTTCCCGTATCGGCTTTTCCTCCGAAAGAAGCAACAAAAAGGCTGTCCGGTAAGAATTCAAACCATGCATTTTTATAAAACCCGTTCTTTAGGTCCTTTGCCCTGTTACTTTTTTCAATATTGAAAGTCCCATCGGGCGGAGTAACATCGTAAACCTGCCAGCGCTTATTCATCAAAAGCCGCTCTGTTTTACCTCTGCCGCATGAAATCAACAGGCAGGCCGAAAAGAAAAACAAGACGGCTACAGTAAGACTTCCTGATTTAAGATACGGCATGCTTTGTTTCCATTTTTTGGTTGAAATCCTCCGATTTTCCCGGAGGAATAGATAGCGGTTTCCAGTCTATCCCTTTAAAATCTTTAGCGAGATATACGATTTGCCCTACATGATAGGCATAATGTGCCACTTGTCTTAAAAGCGCATCCATAACGAGATGCGGCTCGGACCGGATCAATACCTGTTTTTTCAAATCCTCATCTGTTAAAGCGGATAAAGTGTGATAAAGGCATTGCCATCCCTCTTCCCATAATTTGAGTAGTTGCTCAATAGTCTTTCCTGTATCTTCTTTAAATTCTTCGTCCCTGTTTCTCCAGCTTTTTTCACCATCGCTGGTCAAAAAATCGGTAAAACGGGAAAGCATGTTACCGCGCATGTGCTTTACAATAATGTAAATGTTATTCTCCCCTTCATGCTGCTTTCTATAGATGTCCGCATCTTCCAATTGCTTAATGGCTTTCTCTCCCAATTCTTTGTAAGTGGTAAAGCGTTTTTCGATCACTTCAACAAAGAAACGTTCCTTTTCCATAATCCTGTTTTTTATTTATTCAAAGGCTGCCCGGGCGGTAGGACTGACCTCCAAACCCGAGAAAAGGTTCTTTTTAAATTTATGATATGCTGTAATCGCAATCATGCCGGCATTATCTGTACAATATTGAAAGGCCGGGATATACGCATTCCAGCCTTGTTTTTCTGCATAGCTTTTTAAAGCGGCCCGGAGGCCGGAATTGGCGCTCACGCCTCCCGCGATGCATATTTCTTTTATTCCTGTTTGCTTTCCTGCTTTCACCAGCTTTTTCATCAAAATCGTAACGATACGATGTTGAACGGAGGCACAGATGTCTTCCAGGTTTTTGTTGACGAAGTCCGGGTCTTTTGCGGTTTGTTCCTGAACAAAGTAGAGAATAGCTGTTTTGAGCCCGCTAAAACTAAAATCCAGCCCTTTTACCTGTGGTTCAGGAAAAGAGAACCGGTGTGGATCTCCTTTTTTTGCATGTTTATCCAATACCGGTCCGCCGGGGTAGGGCAGTCCCAATATTTTAGCCGTTTTATCAAAAGCCTCGCCGGCAGCATCATCCCGCGTTTGTCCAATGACCCTCATTTTTAAATAATCTTCGCAAAGTACCACCTGGGTATGTCCGCCGGAAACCGTCAGGCAGAGAAAAGGAAATTTTGGACGTGGTTCTTCAATACAGTTAGCCAGCACGTGCGCCTGCATGTGATGGACAGGGATAAGGGGGATATTCAAAGCCAGCGCCATAGATTTGGCAAAGCAGGTGCCTACGAGAAGAGAGCCTATCAACCCCGGAGCCCGGGTAAATCCAATGGCATTTAATTCGGTTTTTTGTACATCGGCTTGCTGCAGTGCCTGATCCACCACGGGAATAATATTTTGTTGATGCGCTCTGGAAGCTAACTCCGGAACCACTCCGCCATACTGCTCATGTACTGCTTGGGTGGCAATAAAATTAGAAAGAATTTTCCCATCCCGGAGAACAGCCGCACTGGTTTCATCACAGGATGATTCAATGGCCAAAATAGTGACTGACATAATTCAAAGTTACAATTTCATTAAAAAAAGCCTCTCAGAGAATGAAAGGCTTTTTTAATTTAAAAGTTGGATTTAGTTTTGTTGGGCTTCTCTCTTGGCCTTAGCCTCCTTATAGGCCTTCATTTTTTTCTGATATTCGGCCATTTGGGCTGCGTATTGCTCCGCAATCTTAAGAATTTGCGTTGCATTTTCATTATTCGGATCAATGGAGAGGGCCTTGTTGGCATATTCCTTCGCATTATCCAATTTTTTATCCCGAAGCTTGTTGGCCGCCATGCTAACGTATATGTTGGCTGCTACCGCACTTTGAGGATCCAGTTTGAGCAGTTTATTCATGTATTCGATGGCTTTTTCATCATCTTTTTTCGTTGCTGCACATTTTGCATCGTAGGCATAAATATCTTTCAGGGTAGCTGCCTTGCTTTCCATTTCATCAGGTTTTAGTTTGCTGATGTAAACGTCATAGGCATCTATCGCCAGCCCTGCAAGAGCGGTATCTTTCATTTGCAGCGTCCGTGCTTTCAAGAGATAACCCGAAGGCTGGTCGGGATATTTATCGATAAATTGATCCCAGGAAGCAACCGCATCATCGTAAGTTCCTATCCCATGGAGCGCCGCGCCATACTTTGACAAGGCACGATAATAATAATCACTCATGTTAACCTGATTAGAATCTGCTACTTTAAATAGTTTCTGAAACCACAGTTCTGCTGCTTTGAAATCGTCTTCTTTTCTCAGGTTATTGGCCGTTTCACGGATAAAGTTAATGTTCGTGGAGGTATCTTTATCTACAAACAGGTTGAGGTATTTCAGCTTTTCCTGTTCATTACCCAATTTACCCATAATATCCGCGTAGGTTTTATAATCAAAGGGCACGACATCCTCCTCCGGTTGCTTTTCAAAATAAATGTCCATGTTTTTCTTCGCATCCAGGGAATCTCCCATAGCCAGTTGACTGACTGCTATTAGCTTGTATAACCGTGTTTTGGTTTTTGGCAGAATGGGTTGTTTCATTAGGTCGTTTGCATTATCAATTGCTTCCTGATAATCTTTTTGCAGGTACATTACATCTACCAGATAAATCTTCGCATTGAGTTTATCATCGGTCAAATCCATATAGCGGTTCAGATATTTTTTAGCGGAATCCAGGTCCCGAACCCGATAATAGGTAAATAACTTATAAAAGGCGGGGCCAAAATTATTATCCACATTTACTGCTTTTTCCCAGTTTAACCTTGCCAGGCTGTCCTGGCGGGCGCGGCTCCATAGGTTACCCAGTTCTAAAGCTGCCTTGGCATAATTTGGATCCTGGCTCAGGGCATTTTCATAGTTAGTGGCTGCTTTACCTCCTCCGGAGGAAAGATTTACATATACATTACCTATGGCGGTGTAATCTTCCGGTGTAAGCTCATACTTCCTGTTTTTCCGGTCTTCCTGAAATTTCTTGACCAGATCGATAGCATAATTGGCATCAGCCTTTGGATCCAGCGCCGTAGCTTTTAAAATACCACGAACCACATCAAAATCTCTTCCTTTTGTCTCATCCCAGGCTTTTTGGAATTCCTGCTTAGCCTCGTCATATTTTCCTTGTAAAATATCAATTCTGCCAAGGCCAACATAAGTTAACGGGAATTCGTTTTTCCGGGCCACCTGTTTGGCTTTCTCAAAACTTTCTTTAGCAGCCTGAATGCTGTCTTCTTTAGACTGTGCTATTCCCAGATAATAATAAGCATCTGCATCCGGCTTGGATGCAACCAGGGATTCCAGGGTTTTTAAAGCAGAAACATTATGCTCATAATAGAGGTCCTTTTTCGCATCTTTAAGAGATTGGGAAAAAACAGCCTGCCCTACAAATAGCAGCACAACAGCTAACAAACATGATTTCGTTTTCATCTTTTCTGTTTTTTTAATTGGGTTTTAGTTGGATATTAAAGGTTAATGAATAGCGGCTCTACGTATTTGAATATTTAAATTTAGTGGAAATAAACGAGCCTTTCCAATAATGAGTTGCCCTTTATTGCCACTTAAAAAGTTTGCAAATCCCGTGCCTAAACCATAATATGGCTGACGCATAACAAAATATACGTTCCGGGTAAGGGGGTAACTTTTAAATGCGATATACGCCTGATATGGTTTAAAATAATAACGACTATAGGATGAATCTTTCGGGTCAAAGTTAGCATTTTTACTCAGGTATTCATAAGTGGAATCTCCCATAATGCTCACAACATTTATTTTTTTCAGGAAACTTAGTCCTGTAGAATCGTAGGGATTTGATATCCAACTCACTCCTATAACACCCATCGCATTCTTATGGGAAGCTACATAATCTACTACCTGTGCACACCCTCCGGCGGCCTTTATTCCTGGTGCAAGGGGCTGTCCGTCATTTACAGAATCAATCATAAAATGCACCAGGCTGGAATTTTCTCTATCAAAGATCACTTCATAAGGTGGCGCTTCGCCATGCCCGCTCATAAGGGCTCTTACTTGTTTCATCGTCATGAGGGTGTCGGTATTAGCCGGATTAACAATGAGCGCAACAGCATCCCGCGCAATGGGTTTGCTTTGCATCGGCATGCGCATATCTTTAAAATATTTAGTCTCCTCTTCGTTCATGGGGCGGGTGACGATAATTAAAGTGGCGCTGTCATTAACAAGGTCACGAAAACAATCTCTTTCCGATTTATAAGAAGCCAGGATATGAGCTTCCGGATGTAAATCCTCGAAAACCGATATTTCGGTATCAAGCAAAGGTTCGAAAGATTCATCAACACTTATATGAATGGTTCCCGAAGTACGGGTATCTGGCGGTTTTTTACCCGTATTACAAGCAACCGCAAAGAAAAGCAGTATAAAAAGCGTATATATACCGATCTTTTTCATCTCAAATTATTACTGATAAATATAGATAATGTTCCTAAATCTGCTCTATAAAAGAATGTTAAAAAATGTGTTTAAATCCCCGGTAAATCCGGTATGCACCATAAAGAATGAGTACAATACCAAGCGCCAGAAAAAAGCCAAAAGAGGCTTCTATATTAAAAGAATATCCCATCTTCTTGGCCATGATTGCAAAAATACCACAAAAGATGTATAACAATCCCATAGAGATATCAAAAATTTTCCGGAATTGTCCATAAGCCTTATTTCTCTTATTTCTTTCCTGCATAGGCAGCAATGATACAAAAATATTATTTTAAATCAATTATTAAGATGTAAAAGAGTCTATATTCCATAAATTTGGGGAAATTTCATTCCATTCCCCGTAAAAAATTAAGACCTTTGGCCTCTTAAAATGAAAGTAATGTTATGAAAATATTGATGGTATGTCTTGGGAATATTTGCCGTTCACCCATGGCGGAAGGGGTGATGAGAAAAAAAATCAAAGAAAAGGGGCTCGATTGGGAGGTGGATAGCGCCGGCACTGAGTCTTTTCATGTAGGAGAGGCGCCACATCGTCTGTCGCAAAAAGTAGCCCGGCAGGGAAATGTGGATATTTCCCGGCAAAGAGCGCGGCAGTTTGATCCTTCAGATTTTAGGGAATTTGATAAGATATATGCGATGGCAGCAGATGTTTATCAGGAGATGATGGAAATTGGCGGCTCCCGCTCGGAGGAGTCAAAGGTGGATTTATTTTTGAATGAACTCTACCCGGGAGAAGATCGCTCGGTACCCGATCCCTGGTATGGGGGAGAAGAGGGCTTTCAGAAAGCCTGGCGCCTGATAGATGCTACCTGCGACAGGATCATCGAAAAATACAGTTAAAGCCTGATGCCTCTTACGCTGTGGATATTACTGGCGCTATGCTTCCTGTTTATTTTAGGAACCGGCGGCTGTTATCTTTGGATAAGCCGGATTTCCGCTCCTTACCTTTTCGACAAAGCAGCCGGTCTTCCTCATAGAGAAACGGCTCTTCTCCTGGGAACGGCTAAATTCACCCGTCATGGTCAACTCAATTCATTTTTTACGCGGCGGATAGCAAAGGCGGTGGAGGTTTACCGGCTTGGGAAAACGAAACATTTCATAATCAGCGGAGCCAACCGACATCCTGCGCCAGAAGACGAAGTTGATTTCATGGAGCAAAGCCTTCTTTCTGAAAAAATATCGTACGAGCTTTTGATAAAAGACCACAAAGGCAGCCGAACATGGAATTCTCTATGGAGATGTAAGCATATCTACCATGTAACGGATCCGGTGATTATTTCACAACGTTTTCACAACCAACGGGCTATTTTTATTGGGCTGAAGATGGGAATGCATCCCATAGCAGTCAATGCCGCCAAAGTAGGAGGCAGGGTAGCCATTCGCATGTTCCTGCGCGAGTGTCTTGCACGGGTGAAATGTATATTGGATTGTTATTTGCTGCGTCCCGTCCCCCATTAACCTTAAAAAGTCTTCAAGCGGTTAAACATTGGAAGGACTGTACCCGTAACGGAACGGCCTTCTTCGGAAATAAGCCAGGCAATGGTTTGGGCGATAGCCTCCGGTGAGGTCCATTTTTTAACAACCTCCGGAGAAGAGGCCCATTGCTCATTGGCCTTGGTGCGGATAACGGCCGGGACAATAACATTGGCTCGCACTCCGCTTTTTCGCCCTTCTTCGGCAGCCGAAAGGGTAAGGTTAATTAAGGCCGCCTTGGAGGCTGCATAAATCGCATTCTCTCCTCCGGGATACAAGGCCGGCTTGGCGCCAATGGTTACGATGGCGCCTTTCCCAGTTGTTTTCATCACGGGCAAAAATGTTCTTAACAGTAAAAAAGCAGCCTGCACATTTAAATCAAACAAAAAATTATAATCCTGATCACTACATTCTGCGATAGCAGCCCCACCCTTAAAGCCGCCTGCCAGATGTACCAAAGCATCCGGTTTTTTTATTTCCTTCAGGGCCGCCTCTATATCTTTCCCGCTGAGCACATCACCGACTGTTAAGATTAAGCGCTTTCCTTTTTTACCCGGGAAACGGCTTCGCATTTTTTCTGCACTCGTAGCTGTTCTCACTAATGCATACACTTGCCAGTCCGCTGCCAATAACTGTTCCACAACAGCCGTTCCCAGTCCACCGCTTCCGCCGGTTACAAATACTTTTTTATCTTCCATTCTATTTTAATTTAGGCTAAGGTACAATGTTTTTTGAGGGTCCATGCAACGTTTTCTCCTGTTATTAGGTCTTACTTTTATAAGACAAAAAACTTTTAGCCATGTTGTCCAAATTTCGTTTTATTATATTTTCCGCCCTCCTGATTGCCGTAATTGCGGGATGTACTAAGGAACCCATTTCTCCGGTTCATCGACCTCTAACCTTGCCGGAGGATGCCGATCAGGTCATTGGTGCCCAAAACAGGTTTGCCTTTGAACTGTTTAAACAAGTATTACAACGGGATAACAGCACTTCGAATAAACTGATCTCTCCTTTTAGCATATCCATGGCCCTGGGCATGACTTCCAATGGCGCGGCAGGAACAACACAAAAAGCCATGCTGAGGGCATTACAACTTGAAAATGTTCCAAACGAACTGTTTAATGAAACCAATAGAAACCTGATCACAGGCTTGCCTGAAGAGGATTCAAAAGTGGAAATTAATATTGCCAATTCCATCTGGTACAGAAATAAAGGGCATCAACCTCTGGCTTCTTTTCTACAGATTTCAAAAGACGATTATCACGCACAGGTCAATAGCGCTGATTTTGGAAATAAGAAAACAGTATCACAAATTAACAATTGGGTTGCAGATGCCACCCATCAAAAAATAAAAAAGATAATAGAAACCATCAACCCCACGGACCTGATGTTTTTGATCAATGCCATCTACTTCAACGGGCAATGGAAGTATAAATTTGATGCAGATGAGACGAAGGATCAGGTTTTTCATGCCCCCGATGGAGCCGTGCAAACTCCCTTTATGACCCAGAAAGGCACCTTTAACTATGGCAGAAACGACTCTTTTCAAATGCTTGAGCTGCCTTACGGAACCGGGGATTTTAACATGTACATTCTGATGCCGGATCCCTCTCTTTCCCCGGCCCAATTGGGCTCTTCCCTTAACGTAAACACGTTTAACCAATATCTCTCTGCTCTTGATTCCGTCAACCTAAGGCTGTATTTGCCTAAATGGGAGTATGATTATAAAATAAAAGATATGAAACCGGAATTAACCGGTCTGGGAATGGGAGTTGCTTTTTCTCCTGAAGCGGATTTTTCTAACATGTATCCTCCGGAGGCAGGCGCTGTTATCTCCAAAGTGATTCATAAGACATATATCAAGGTCAACGAAAAGGGGACGGAAGCGGCTGCAGTAACAGCCGTTAGGATGGTAATGACCACAGCGTCCCTTTCCGAGCCGACTGTGAAAATTGACCATCCCTTTTTATACCTGATCACGGAAAGAAGTACCGGCGCTGTGTTATTCATGGGGATAGTGAACAATCCGAAAGGATAAATCCTAAAAAAGCCGTTGAAAATGGTTCTCCAAATGATTGCGCATGGCCTCTCTAAAATCCTCTGGTGTTCCGGTCTTAATAATATTTACTAACTGCTGATGGGAGACGTATCTTTTAACCTTTATTTCTTTGGTTAAAATACCGCTTTCATGAACATATTGGAAAACCGGAAGTAACATTTGCTGGAAGCGCTTGAGGGTGTCATTGCCGGTGATCTCATAAAGTTTTCCATGAAACCGGACTTCCTGATCAATATTAAAGAGATAGGATTGACTTTTTTGAGGTTCATTTTTAACGATATCTTCCAGTTCTTCGATGTCTTTGGGTTTTATTCTGTAAAAAATAAGATCGGCCATCCCTATTTCCATCACCAGCCTCATTTCAAAAATATCGCGCAGGGTATGCTCGTCCATCATGGTGGGGTAGAGGGTCCGCTGGAGAAGAGACAATAGGTCGGGATTGGCTAAAATAGCTCCTCTTTTCTTTTTGGATTCTATGAGGCCGGTCAACCGCAGCCTTAGTAAGGCTTCTCTAATAACCGTGCGGCTAACGCCTAAATATTCAGCCAGGTCCAGTTCTTTTGGTACTGGGTCGCCTGGTTTCATCTGGTTGTCCAGAAAGTAGCGGATCAGCTTAATCTCTACTTTGTCCGGAAGACTTGATGTATCCACCGGTTCAAGTTGGGGAAAAAAATCAAAGGTGTTTTGATTAGATGCTTTTGGTATTTTCATAAGTGGGTTTAAAAGGTTTGATATTCGATAGCATTTAAAGTGGATTCTTTAATAAGTCCCTTTATGAAAAGGTCTTCGTCTAATGAGTGCCAACGGATGCCTATTCCTCCGCCTGATAATTCCCAGTTGTTGAGTTGTTTTTGGCTGGCCTTTTTCAGCCTGGGGTACGAACTTAGTCTGGTTTTTAATATTGCTCCATTATTAAGCAGTACGATCAGGAGATTTAGTTTCTTGTCAACTATTATTTGCCTTGCCCTTATTCCCTTTTCAAAGATCAAGCGGTCAAATGGATCTGGGGAATGCTTGTTTACGATTTTATTGTCCTTAGCTGAAGTATTCATGCCATTTTCCTATTAGAAGATTATAACTTTTTTAACTATCCTTTTGATATCTCGCCTTTCTTTAAGTTTAAAACCATAAGAATATTCCTCTTTAGCTTCTGGTTCCAACCAATATTTTGCATGGCTATTCCCTTTATTAATATGGATATGAGCGGGTTCATCATTTTCATTGCTATAGAAACTGAATTTATATCCCTTTATTTCCAAGGCCTTCGGCATGTATAGCCAAATTTATTATTTTTTTGATTAAAATATACCCTTATTCCCTTATTGCTATTCGATAAAATTCAAAAATAGGATAAAATTTTATATGGATACGAAATTTTCAACTAAAATTATTCTTTTCGGATAAAGGTACAGTTTATAATAGAAAGTTTTCTTAATATTGCAATATGTTATACATAACACAAAAATTAAAAAATTTATGAAAAAAGGACTTACTGTTTTATCGGTATTGCTGGTAACAGGCTTTTGTCTGTTTTCTTTTTCTGCTTTTGCCCAGCAGAAGGAAGAAGTAAGCGGCAAGGTTGTAGATGCCGCTTCCGGAGACCCGCTTCCGGCGGCTACCATCACTACCAACGCCGGTACTGGCGCCATCAGTGGTGGAGAGGGCGAATTTACATTATCCGTTTCGCAGGGCGATACGATTAAGGTATCGGTCCTGGGCTATGAATTACAAAAGATGGTTTATAGCGGCCAAGATTCCTTAATCATAAAAATGGGTCAGGGTACTCATCTATTAAGCCAATTGGTGGTAGTGGGTTATGGGACGCAAAAACGATCAGACCTGACCGGTTCAGTTGCAGAATTGAATAATAAGGTCATTGAGCATGCCAGTACCAGTAATGTGGGGATTGCACTTCAGGGGCAACTCCCGGGTCTGAAAGTAACCCAAAGTACCGGACAGCCGGGTACTTCACCCAGTATGGTTTTCAGAGGAGGAACAACCTTTGGAGGAGCCGGTACACCTTTATTTGTAATAGATGGTGTTGTCGTGTCCAGCTTATATGGATTTAATATGGACGATATTGAATCTATTACGGTATTAAAAGATGCGGCTTCAACCGCCATTTATGGGGCCAGGGCCTCGAATGGCGTTATTTTAATAAAAACAAAAAAAGGAGAGAAAGGTCATACAAAGGTAACCTATACCATTCGGGAAAAGATTGATTTCGTACCTAAGAATCCATTAAAATATTTGAATGCACAGCAATATATTCATTGGAATCGCTATGCTTTAGGCAACAGATGGGCTGCTGATATGGCAGATGGAAACACGAATGCAGCCAATAATGACATGAACCAGAATTTAGGGGCCTGGGGATGGGCAGTGAACAACGGATGGACTTCTCCCATAGGTCTTTATAGTACTCAGTTGGTTACCAATGCTAATAGGCATTTAATAGGGGCTAAAGGTTGGAACCTGATGACGGATCCCAATCCCTTTACTGCAGGACAAACTGATAGCATCCTTTTTAGGAATTCGAGTGTGCAGGAGAGACAAAATATGATTTTCCACCGGCAGAATACCCAGGATCATCATTTGAGCTTTTCCGGAGGCAGTGATCTGGGAGATTTTGACCTAGGTTTAGGTCTGACTAAGGATAATGGGGTCATTATTGGGTCTTCGATGGATCGGATTAGCATGAATTTTAACGGAGGATTGAATATTGGAAAGCGGTTGAAAATAAATACAACTATGTCCGCTTATAATGTAAAACTGGATTTACCGTATGTAAATCCTGAAAATAATTTGATACAACGGTTTATTGGTGTAGCTCCTACGGTAAGATATACGAATGACACGTCCGGAGCCATTCTTCCCGGTCCAAACGATATTTCATTGGGAAATCCGGAGTATTGGAAGGATAAGTTTAATAACAGAACGGTGCAACAACGGTTTATGGGAGGATTACATCTGACTTATACCATCTTACCCGGGTTAGACTTCTTAGCATCAGGTTCAGGTTTCGTATTGAATACCACCAATGATTATTTTACAAAAGCCTATCAAAGAGGGAATGGCGGTTCAATGAATACAGATCGTCCGGCTTCTTATGATGTTACCCAGGAAAGACAATTTTCTTACAATGCTTTTTTACAATATTCCAAGACTTTTGGAGACCATGACTTGAGTGTGATGGGGGGGGGAGAATTTCTGGAATATAGAAAATATTTATATACCGGTTCAGCCAGTGGAGCGCCTACTGACTTTATTCCCTGGTTGTCTGCATCTCTGCCGGTAAGTATTAGTAATGGCAGCTTGTTCCATCCTCAAAGCGCTTATTCAGGTTTTGATTCCTGGGATCGTTTAGCATCTATAATTGGAAGAATAAATTATAATTATAAGGACAAGTATTTACTGACGGCCAATTTTAGGTATGATGGTACTTCTCGCCTGGCTGCAAATAAATATGGGTTTTTCCCCGGTATTTCTGTAGGATGGAATATGCAAAAGGAGGATTTTTTCCAGGAGAGTAGCTTAAGCAGGATTGTTAGTGTTTTAAAACCCCGCATAAGTTATGGAGTCAATGGAAACCTTACTTCTATCGGTACGTATGCCACGGCACAAGTATATTCTTCAGCCGGCATTTACGATGGTCAGGGGGCTACTTATTACCCCGGTTATATCAACCCCGATTTGAAATGGGAATCCTCTGCAACTACCAATTTTGGAGTTGACCTTGGCCTGTTGAATGGGAGGATTTACGTGACTGCAGATTATTTTATAAGAAATGTGTATAATAAAATAGCCTCACAACCGATTGCTGTATCAACCGGCTTTACGTCTTTTACTACTAACCTGGGCCAACTGCGAAATCAGGGATTGGAATTGGAAGCGACCGCGAGAATTATTCAACCAGTGGAACCTGACGGCTTTAGCTGGCAAATGAGCGCTAACTTCGCTTCTGTAAAAAGCTACGCTGTTACCTTACCAGACAATGGTTTACCAGGTAATCGTCAGCAGACTATGCAGGTTTATGATAGCAAAGGCAATATTTTATATGTAGGTGGTTTGACGGAAGGTAAAAGAATAGGTTTGGATGAAGTTTGGGCTCCAAGCATGGATGGTATATACAGAAGTCAGGATCAAATTGATAAGGACGCTAATGTGTACAATTCATTTTTACCTTATTCAAATAGGTACCTTAAAACGCTGGGGGATGCCAGATGGCATCAGACTTACCATAATGATACCATAAATTCACGCCAGTTTGTTTATGTTGGTCGCACAACTCCGGATATAACGGGTGGATTTTCGACAACCTTAAGCTGGAAAGGGTTTAGCCTTTATGCTCAATTTGATTATGCCCTTGATTTCATCATCTTGAACAACGCAAAAATGAGAGGGTTAAGTTTGGTACAAGGATCTCAGAATTCCCCTGTCACAATTTTAGATACCTGGACCCCCGATAATCCCGATGCTCCTTTACCCAAGGTTTATTGGGCCAACCAGGGCAGAAATTATGCAACGGATGCAGCAGGCAGTAACCCCTTTGCACAATTTTGGGAAAAGGGGGATTATCTTGCGATAAGAAATGTGTCTTTAAGTTATGAGATGTCGAATAAGCTCCTGGAACAGGTTTTTAAAAATAGAGTGAAAGGACTTCAACTTTCAATTAGTGGTACCAACCTGTATTACTTCTCAGCATATGACGGGTTCAATAAGGAAACCGGTGGGGTAGATTGGGGGGCTTATCCCCTTCCGATCGGATTAACTTTTGGCGCTACTGTCTCATTTTAAGAATAAAAACTTAATACACATTAAAATATTTCAAATGAAAACGTATAAATTAATATTAATAGCTGCGGTCGGATTCATTACGTTGGGCATTCTTAGCTCTTGCCAAAGCAAGTTGGAAGAAGTCGCTCCACAGAATAGTCTTAGCCTTCAGACCGCCCTGTCGGATCCTGGCGCAATGCAGACGCTTTATTCAGGGGTCTATTCTCGTTTACGGGCCTATAATGGTACTCTTTTCATACTGGGGGAAATGCGATCTGATATTTGGGTGGACGGATTATATACAGAATCTGGTAATGGCGGATATATTCAATATTACGATCAGGATATCCATGAGGTAAATGCACCGGCAGGTAATTGGGCCAGCTTCTATAATTTAATATACCAGATTAACAATGTGATTAATCTTTTACCTCAATCTAAAGTTTCTAAGGAACAAAGTGACAAAGAACTAG
>CAYRBD010000035.1:0-30109 GCA_964422465.1 uncultured Chitinophagaceae bacterium | reverse complement strand
TTATTCGATATTTCATTTCTTCCTTCTGTTTGAGTCATATAACTTTATCGGTATTTCGGCGATGAACAGCCATTGGCGCTTTGCTCCATACAATTTAAAATTATCTTCTTTATTTTCTTCATAAGACAGGTTCATCTGATAGGTTATATTAGGATGCGGAATATAATGATACCAAACGCCCAATTTTAAATATTTATGTTTTTTAAAGAGGATTTGCATACTTAAACCGGCCAGCAGCCCACCGGCGCCGCTTCGGCTTTGCTTCTCCAGGCCATTTACACTCATCCGGCCTATAGACAGGGGTGGGGTGAAAGGTCGCAAAGAATCTGTCCGGTTCTTTTTTGATAGAAAAGTATAATCTAATCCCACGCCTGCGTTAAAATTAAGACCCAAATGATTGAGTATTCCCTTTCTAAACCGCAACCGGTAGAAGTTGTATTCTTCTGTTACAACTATTCGCATAAAAGGCTGCTCCCAGCCGGTTATTGCTATCCCGTTATTGTAATATTTAATCTTTCGCCTGGCCCAGGCATGGCCTCTGGTCTCTTTGCCCAGGATATTACTTGTTCCTATCCGGCCTGAACCCGGTTTTAAGGGATCGAATTGATATTTAAAAGCGCTACCCATGCCGGTAAGGCCAAATCTTGCTGTTACCGTCCATCTATTAAGTAGCTCCATCTGCAAACCGGAAGAAATACCGGGGGATGCTATAGATTCGGCCTTTTTGAAATAATAATAATTCTGATGTCTGCTCTCAGGCGTCAGCATTCCCATACTTTGGTCAAGACCACCATCAATAACAGCATAAATATTTATTTTCGAGGATTGGCCATAAGAGGTATAAGTCGTTAAAAGAAATATGATAATGAATATCCTATGCATTTGTTTACCTCATGCAATTTTATTTTCTTCTAATTTTATATTGTAAAGATAATAAAATATTGCGGTTCTTATATCCGGTATTATAAAAAGGGTAATATACTTCTCCTTTTGGACCAATATTTTTTGTTCCATACTCATAGTTGACTCCAAGCACTACCTCTTTCAGTTCGATTCCTACACCGGCTCCTAAACCAAAGTCAAATTTTTTCAATCCCCGGGCGGCAAATGTTTTTTCTTTAAATTCGTCTTCATATATGGCGTCCCCATGCAAAATATTTGCGTTGAGTCGGGTAGTTCCTATAATACCATAAGCGAAATAAGGCCCGGCATTTATTAAAACCTTTATTTCGTTGTTGATATTTATTCTGTATAATGCATAAATCGGAAGTTGCAGATAAGTTTGCCGGCTTTTCAATATGTTTTTCCTGAATCTATTCGCCGGCCTGACAAAAGGGAATCCTATAGATGAATCTCCTGAAATTATTCCGCCCTTTGCGGTCAGGGACAACCCGGATTGCAAAGAAATCCGGTTGCTAATGTTATAAGTAGTCGAAATTCCTATGTATCCTCCGGGAAGCAGACGGCTATTTGGAACATCAGGCTGAGCAATGGATAAAGAGGAAAGATTCAACCCTCCCGTAATCCCGATTTGAAATTGGTCATTCTGAGCTTGTAGATTCAGCCCGGTCAATAAAAGAAGAAGGATGGAAATTGATATATACAGGCTTTTCATTTTCAATATTTATAATAAGACCACATAAATATAAAAAACGTTGCAGGGGGCTTTTAAACTTTATAATTTTTTCAATAGATGGCTGAAAAGCAGGACAATAGTTATTAGTAGAGAGAAGTTGCAAAGAGCCAATGGAAATATGCTCATCTGGAGAAACAATAAAATCATAGCGTTCCCGTAAACATTTCCGCAATCCGGATTGAACCGGTTTCGAATTATGACGTTAAATATAGCAGGAAGATAGAAATGGATATCCTGCGGCATCCGGTATTCAGCAGATCAAAAATGGAAAAAGAGGCTGCGGGGTTGGGAGGGAAAAGTCAGCTGAATACAACCAAATCTTCAAAAAAAGATCTATAAAATTCAATGATATGGAATCAGAAAAGAAGGTAACCATTAATAAGCGGTCATTAAGGCTAACCCATCTTGATAAAATTTTCTGGCCTGAGGAAAAGATCACTAAAAAAGATGTAATTGATTATTATAACACGACCAGTAAATTTATTCTTCCTCATTTAAAAAACCGCCCCCAATCGCTCAGAAGGAACCCCAACGGCGTTACCGATAAAGGATTTTTTCAAAAAGATGCAGGGGATGAAGTTCCGGACTGGATTGATTCTGTTAAAATATTCTCAGAATCAAGTAACAAGGAAGTGGATTATGTTTTATGTAATGATAAAGCGGCATTAATTTTTCTGGCTAATTGGGGTTGTATAGAATTTAATCCATGGAATTCCAGAGTTAAATTTTTGGATTTCCCCGACTACCTGGTCATTGACATTGATCCGTCTGAACAAAATAATTTTGATGATGTGATAGAGGTGGCAAAGGTGGTTAAAAAGGTATTGGACAAAGCAAAGGCTCCTTCATACTGTAAGACCTCAGGGGCAACGGGAATGCATGTGTATGTCCCATTAGGGGCCAAACGAACCTATGAGCATGTACGAGCATTTGCAGAATTGATTGCCAGCCTGGTTCATGAATATCTTCCCGAAATAACTACCCGGGAAAGAGCTCTTAAAAAACGAGAAAAGGATAAAGTGTATATTGATTATTTGCAAAACTCACGGGGGCAAACTCTGGCATCGGCATACAGCATACGCCCTCGTCCCGGAATACCCATTTCCACCCCGCTCGAATGGAGAGAGGTAAGACGTGGATTGAGACCCGAAAGATTTAATATAAAGACCATTCCTAAGCGCCTTCAAAAAAAAGGAGACTTGTTCAGGCCGGTATTATTGAAAAAAAAACAGTGTAGATATTAAAAGATGCCTCCACATGCTGGAACAGTAAAGAAAGGAAGTCCCGTGATGGTCCATCACCTGCCGAACCGGAATTGTTGGTATTGACAGAGAATATTTTGGCTGTCCTATAACCCTGAGAAGTTAATATTTATTTCCATTGATCTTAAAACACTCTCAAAACGGACTCATTTTAATTCTGAAATAGCCCTGCAATAATATTAACAGAAATAGCAATGATGGTAGCATTATAACCAAAAGAAATTAAACAATGTAGCAGCGCCAGCCGCCGTATTTCTTTTGAGGATATCTCTACATCAGAAACCTGAAAGGTCATTCCCGCAGTAAAGGAAAAGTAAGCAAAATCGAGAAAATCAGGCTCCGGGTCATCTGGAAAGTTCAGCCCGCCTGAATAAGAAGATTCCACTTTACTTTCATGATTTGTTTTTACTGAATAATAAAGATCTGCATATCGGATTGTAAAAATCGTATGCACCAAAAACCAGGAGAATAACATACAAAAAATAGCGATAGCCAGACGAAGGTTTTGAGAAGGCGCATTTTGTGATTTATTAATCAACAAGAGAAGAACGGCCATCATGCTGATAAAAGTTGCAATGAGCATAATAATGAATATGGTCACTTTGTTATCGTCCTGTTTCGAGGCCTGCTGTCTGATTTCCAAAGGAGAGGTAGAATAAAAGGTAACCCATATCAATAACAGTTGACAAAGAACAAATACGTCCCATCCGAATAAGAATTGCATCAAAGGAGGAACTTTGTTAAAAGGGAAGGCAAAATAAGCCACCAATCCGGCTAAAAGGCTTATAAACAGCTTTTTGCGCGAATCCAAATTATTTATACGACTTACAATTTTAATAGCCATAGCGTGTTTTTAAAATGATTTTCCACTCCCCCAAAATCTACTGTGTTATGGATACGTGGGGGAAAATCGTTTCTTAGTTTAAATCTTTTACTTTAAATGACTATCCCATTATTGCAACCAATTATTAAACCAATTGCAGTAATAAAACCATTTTGCATATTTGGGAATATGAACTGGGGAATTTTTTCTACACTTTGGTATAAAAAATACCTACGAGTCACAGGAGCTATAGTGAAAAAATGTATTTATAGAGAAGGAGCAACGATTTTTTTATTTTTGGCACCATATTTTTACTTCTCTTTATGAATTTATCCTGAAGTTCAATTTATAAGAAAAGGATAATCTACTATAATCCTTTATCCTATTATAAAAACAAATAAAATTTGCGGTATGTCAAACGAATCAAAAACCACCACGAACCATAATGAAATAAAAAAGTGGGTGGAAGATCGAAAGGGGAAGCCTGCCAGGGTAAAGACGACAGGAGATGAAAATGATATAGGATTATTGCGGATCAACTTTCCGGGAGGGTCTGAAGAAAATATAGAAAATATTACATGGAAGGAGTTTTTTGAAAAATTTGATGAAAAAAAAACTGGCCTTCCTTTATCAGGATAAGAAATTGAATGGAGAGGTAAGTACCTTTAATAAATTTGTAAGCCATTCCTGAATACTCCTTTGTTTCATCTAATCGTAATGAAGAAGTAGATAAACAGTTTCAATTTTTATAGAGAATAGATAATTTGGACGGATATGTAAGGGGCGTTCTCCGGGGCAAGAAAAGGGAAACAAGCGGCTACTGTTGTGTTATGATTAAACTGACATAAAAGGTCTTCCGCTGATCTCGCTGATTGGATAATCGACCACCTCTGCATTTATCTCTGCCTTTGTCTTTGGCTGGTGCGTAATCTGCAGGAGGCAATAAGGAAACAATTTATACTTAACTTTACACTACTTTTTTCCGTCTTCCGGGTCTTTTTATCCGGATGTTTTACCAAACTTGTACACCTTTATCACAGGAAAGGCTGCGGGTATTAGTGGAGTCCATATAGTACCCGATGTATGTTGTTTAAGCGGATCACACGGCTGGCCAGTGAGCATGAAAGAGAGTGGAAAATGAAAACGATTGTTTTTTTAATTCCTGGGAAGCACCAGAGGCTGGTACTTTTAAACCAGCCATTCGTTGTAATATTTCTCCCCTTTTTCGCAATTGTTACAAATGAATATTCTTGGCTTCAATTTTTATTTTATTTGGGAGTTCGTGTAAATGTGGAAATTTTTCTACACTCTTTTCTACAGGGTTAGGCTGATGGTCCGTTATTAAGCCAAGGTATCCGCTGCTTATTTGGGCGTTTTCTGTTAACCAGTGAAATTTAGAGCACAAAATTCCCCTCTGAAAGGATATCTAATGCAGTGGTGCTCTTAAATAGGAATGATATTTGTTTTTTATGGTTTTATGAAAGAAGGAGATTTCTTATCTGATAATAAAAAATAAAATATTTATGAATTGGTTGATCATTGCTTTTTTAATTGTTGCTATTCTGGCGGCTATTCTCGGATTTGGTGGAATATTGATCGTAGGGATCGCCAAAATATTGTTTTGGATATTTATAGGCCTTTTTATTATTTCCGTTATCGTCAGGTACCAACGGAAAAAGAGATATTAGGCAAAAACATCTGTGATAAACAAAGGAGGTAAATTGAAGGCAAAAACCGGTTAGAGAAAGAAAAAACGGAGGAAAATCAGATAAAAATAGCGGAAGAAATATTATACTTCAATTCGTATCTAAATATTTATAATATATTGATTGTCAGTAATTTATGTAGCCCTGCCAGGGATCGAACCTGGATCCTGAGTTCCGGAAACTCATATACTATCCATTGTACTACAGGGCCGGTTACAGGTTTGCAAAGGTATTGCTTTTAGTGGATTTAATCCAATAGTTTTTCCATCCCTACACTTCTTGAGCCTTTAATCAGGATGGTTGCCTGTTGATAATTTTGTTTTTGAAACCAATCTTTTGCCTCTGATACAGAAGAAAAGTAAAGAAAAGGATGGACTGTTTTGTTAAAATCTCCTCCTACCAGAATCACATCTTTCCAGGTAAAAGTGCGAATAAAATCAATGAGTTGCTGATGCTCTGCCAGGCTGTCTTTTCCCAGTTCCATCATAGCGCCCAGGAAAAGACTTTTATTTTCACCCGGTCTTTCTGCAAAATCTGTTATTGCGGCTTTCATGCTGGAAGGGTTGGCATTGTAGGCATCCAGTATAAAAAGATTGCTACCGTTTTGAACAACTTGTGAGCGGGCATTATGGGGGTGATAATTGCGGATGGCTTTTTGGACATTTTGCTCCCTTACGCCAAAAAAATTTCCCACCGCGGCAGCAGCCAGAATATTGTACAGGTTGTAGGCTCCGGCCAGATGGGTAGCTATTTTCTGTCCGTAATTGAGATTTACTTTTAAATAGGGTGATTTTTGGATTACCTCTCCATGAATCGGATCGGATAGAGAAGTTCCGTACCAATGCACTTCAGCCAGACCTGCTGTCATTTCTTTAAAGTAGGCGAAATCTGCACATGCAAAAGCAATTCCTTTTGAGTTGCGAAGTGCGTCAAACAATTCTCCTTTTCCTTTTTTTACCCCTTCAATTCCGCCAAATCCTTCAAGGTGCGCTTTCCCCACGTTGGTGATCAATCCGTGTGTAGGCCGGACTATTTTGCAGTAGCTTTCAATTTCTTTTTGATGATTGGCGCCCATTTCAATAAGCGCTATTTCTACATCAGGTCGAATCCGTAACAAAGTCAGGGGGATACCAATATGATTATTTAGATTTCCTTCTGTAGCATAAGTTTTGAAAGTGGTTTTTAAAACAGCATGGAGCAACTCCTTGGTGGTCGTTTTTCCGTTGGAACCTGTAATGGCAAAAAAGGGAATCTGAAATTGGTTTCTATGATGGGCAGCCAATTGCTGTAGTGCAGTCAATACATCCGGAACCAACAGCATTCTTTCATCGGTCTGATAGCCGGGATCATCAACTACCGCATAAGCAGCGCCTTTTTCCAGCGCTTGTTTTGCAAAGGCATTTCCATTAAAATGAGGGCCTTTTAGGGCAAAAAAGAGAGCCTCCTTTTGAATTTTACGGGTATCAGTCTGTACCAGTGGATGATTCAGGTAGAGGGAATAAAGCTGTGGGGTGGTTACCATCGGCAACTTAACGTTTGGCCCTTGGCGTACGGAAATAATTTCCCGTCTTAAATCCATTCCCCTGTTGGCTTCCTACACGGTCCATGGCGCAGCGAAATCCCACCGTATTGCTTGCCCGATCCTGCTGCATAAAGCGGCGTGCTCCGGGAGAAAGCCAGTAAGGCATGTCGTTCCAAGAGCCTCCCTTAATAACGCGGCTGCTGTCATTCACCAGGGTAGAGACACCGAATGCATAAGTTACATTGGAGGCTGAATCGCCATCCAGATAATTTCGCAAGTCTGCTCTCATATAATTCCAGTGTTGAGAGGCAATAGAATCCGGTTCCAGTTCGGTTACGATATGGCCGAGGCTGTCTCTTTCCGGTTCTCCGTATTGATCGGTTTTTATATCCCGATACACATTTCCCCTGTAAGGGTTGAAATCGTCAACCTCGAGGGGGTTCATCTGCCGATATACATCCGACACCCATTCACTCACATTACCTGCCATATTATAAATGCCGAAGGCATTGGGATAGTATGATTTTACCGGCCCGGGGATGGAGGCACGGTCATTGAGGCCGCCGGCAATCCCCATGTTGTCACCAGAACCAATTTTAAAGTTAGCTAAGAACTGTCCCTGCCAGGCGCCATGTCTCGGGTCACGTAATCCGGTAGGGTTAATTGCCCAGGGATACACTTGGTGGTTCATAACCAGATTTTCTCCTTCTTTTCCTTCTTTATGGGAAGGATCGGGATTCTGACCAATGTAAGCCAGGGCGGCATATTCCCATTCTGCCTCCGTAGGAAGACGGTAATCGGGTAACAGGACGCCATCAGAGAAGCGAATTCTGCGGGGGCTGCCATCGGGATTTTTGTAAGGGGTTTTGCTGGACTGCATCTTTTTGCCGGGCGTGCCCTGATAAAGGCCGAAAAGGTAGGCTTTGGTATCAAAATTTTGTTCCCCCTGCTGGTTATTGATGTCAGCGGGAGAAAGAAGTCCTGCTTCTATCAGCAACATTTCATTTACCCGGTCAGAACGCCATTTAGCGTATTTATTGGCTTGTTCCCAGGTAACCCCCACAACGGGGAAGTTGTTATAGGCAGGATGGCGGAAATAGTATTCTACCAGGGGTTCGTTATAAGCCAACTGGCTTCTCCAGGCCAGCGTATCCGGCAGGGCGTCTTTATAAACCTGTGGATAAATGTCGCCAAATACCCGGCTCAGCCAATAGGTGTATTCCCGGTAGTTCACATTGGATACTTCCGTTTCATCAATGTAAAAGGAGGAAACGGTCACCCTATGGGGGATGTTGTTCCAATCTCCCATTACATCCTGCTCGGTGGCGCCCATCAGGAAAGTACCTCCCTGAACGAAAACAAGTCCGGGGCCGGTTTTTTGTTCGCTGTTTTTAGGCACATAAAACCCACCCCATTTAGGATCATTGTAATTCCACCCCGTAGCAGTTGATTTATCGTAGTGTTTTTTGAAAAGACCACACGAACTCATCATTAAAATACCTACCAGGAGTAGAACAGAACCTCTCAGACGGCTAAATTTTATCATTTGATATACTTTGATCGTCACTTTACTTAACGCAAATGTAATTTTATTTATTTTATCTGACCGCCAAAAGTAGGAATTTAATTGGTGGACGCTGGTAGAAATGACAATTTTTTATATTTTTGACAATAAAATAGACTTATATATCGTTTTTAGGTCTTTTACTTTTGTCTTTTAACCGGCTATAAATTTTATGAACAGCACGCTAAAGTATCTTCTCGTTGTCTCTTTGACTGCAGGCTTTACCCATTCCGGATGGGCGCAGGGCCCGATAGATGGTACCGATACGAATATTGACGGGCGGGTAAATACCATTACCACCGCAGTTCCTTTCCTTCGGATATCCCCCGATGCGAGAAGTGGCGCTATGGGAGATGCAGGCCTTGCAATATCTCCTGATGCCAATGCAACTTATTGGAATCTGTCTAAACTGCCTTTTGCAAAAGAGAACGCCGGTGTTTCCGTAACCTATACCCCCTGGCTGAAGGAATTGGTCAATGATGTCTTTCTGGCTTATCTCAGCGGGTATAAACAACTGGATGAAACCCAGAGCATTGGCGCCTCTCTTCGGTATTTTGATCTGGGAAATATTCAATTCAGAAACATGGTGGGAGAAGACCAGGGGACTTTTCATCCAAGAGAATTTTCTTTTGATGCCGGTTATGCCCGGAAACTTTCCGAAGACTGGTCAATTGGTATTGCATTGCGTTATATTTATTCCAACCTGGCCTCCGGTACCTCCCGCGGTTCTGTAACTTTTAAGCCGGGAAATGCGGTGGCCGGCGATATTTCTGCTTTTTACACCCATAAAACCAATTATGACCGGGATAAAAGCGGGACATGGAATTTTGGCATGGCCATCACCAATGTGGGAACCAAAATAGCATATTCCAATGACCAGCAGTATAAAAATTTCATACCTACTAATCTTGGAATAGGGGGGGCTTACACCTATCAATTTGATACTTATAATAAAATTACTTTTGCCCTGGATATTAATAAACTGCTTGTTCCCACCCCGGATACCCTGGATGAAAATGACAATAATATTTTTGATTACAAGGAAAAGACAGTAATAGGTGGAATATTTGGCTCTTTTTCGGATGCTCCCGGCGGCCTGAGTGAAGAGCTTAATGAACTTATTTACTCCATCGGAGTGGAATACTGGTATAATGATATTTTCGCAGTACGTGCCGGATATTTTAATGAAAATAAGCACAAAGGAGACCGGAAATTCTTTACCCTTGGCCTTGGTCTCAAATACCAGATATTTGGAATTAACTTTTCTTACCTGGTGCCCTCGGGTAGCGGGCCACAGCGGAATCCGCTTTCGAATACGCTTCGTTTTTCCCTCTTATTTGATTTGGATAATAATAATCACTAAGAAATGGTTATGGCTCCCTTCCGCATCGGTTACGGTATAGATTTTCATCAACTGGCTGAAGGAAGAAAACTCATGATAGGTGGGGTAGAAATTCCTTTCCGGAAGGGCGGGGTGGGGTATAGCGATGCCGATGTTCTGCTCCACGCGATTTGTGATGCCCTATTGGGGGCGCTGGCGCTGGGAGATATTGGCACGCATTTCCCGGATACGGATACAGCTTTTAAAGATATCGACAGCAAAATTTTGTTGAAGAAAACGTATGCGCTGATAAAAAAGGAGAATTATGAGTTGATCAACCTGGATACTTCAATTTGCCTCCAGGAACCCAAACTGAAATCGCATATCCCTTTAATAAGAAATACCATTGCTGGTTGTTTGGAAGCAGACCACAGCCGGGTAGCTGTTAAAGCTACGACCACCGAGAAGATGGGATACATAGGCAGGGGAGAAGGGATAGAGGCCCATGCTGTCGCCCTATTGGGTAGTATAAATTACCATTTCTAAAGTAAAAACTAATTTAATGAAACGATTGACTACATCCTTACTTTTATTGATTGCCTTACTTTTTGGTGTGCTGCCCACCCATGCGCAATCTCATTATGTTCCTCATGAAGCTTTTGCCCCCTTGTTTTATCCACATAACGGGAATTATTTCAGGAGCGCTGATGGTGCCCCCGGTCCAGATTATTGGCAAAACCGGGCAGATTATAAAGTGGCGGTCAAATTTGATACCTCCAGCAAGTTGATAGCCGGTCAGGTGCTGATCACTTACACCAACAACAGTCCGGACCGGTTGAAAAATTTATGGCTGCAACTGGTGCAGAATATTGACCGGGCAGATTCGCGTGCCATGCAGATACGACACCCGGGCCAGCCGCATAACAAGAAAGGTTTTCACCTCCGTAACGTGCAAATTCTGAAGGGGAATAAACCGGAAGCGGTTGATTATTTTGTGGATGGAACCGTCATGCAGGTAAAACTCCCGCAGGGAGTAGAAGGGGAAGGCGGAAAACTGCAATTACTGATTGATTATGATTATACTTTGCAGGCTTCCAGTATGGGAGGGCGTTCGGGATATCTGGACACCCAGAACGGGAGGATATTTGAGGTATCTTACTGGTATCCGAGAATGTGCGTGTATGATGATCTGAAAGGCTGGAACACCCTGCCTTTTCTAGGGAATGAATTTTATCTGGATTATGGCGATATTGATTATAGTATTACGCTGCCGGCAGGCATGGTGGTAGCGGGATGTGGTAAGTTGGTTAACCCGGATGAAGTATTGACTCATAAAGAAATAACTCAGTTGAAAAAAGCCAGAGAATCTGATAAAACCGTTATGATCAGGAGCGGAAAGGACTTGTCTGTCTCGGGGACAAGACCCTCAGAGAAAGGGTGGCTCACCTGGCATTTTCAGATGAATAATACACGCGATGTAGCCTGGGCCGCTTCTGAGGCCTTTTTATGGGATGCGGCCAGGGTAAATCTTCCTGAAAATAAACATGCACTTGCCATGAGTTATTATCCGATTGAAAGTGCGAGTGATAGTATGCATGGAAGAGGTACCGAATATCTGAAAGCCTCGGTAGAGATTTTTTCAAAAAACTGGTATCCTTACCCTTACCCGGTTGCTATAAATGTGGCGGGAAAAGTGGGCGGAATGGAATTTCCCGGTTTAGCCATGGACTGGTGGAAAGCCAGGAATAAATCGCTCTTTGCGCTTATTTCACATGAAATTGGCCATTCCTGGTATCCAATGATTGTGGGTAGCAATGAGCGACGATTTGCCTGGATGGATGAAGGATTCAATACTTTTATTGATCTGCTGGCACAGGCTGAATTTAATAATGGAGAATACGCCCCCAAGCGGGATGGTGAATATGCGCCGAAAGGAGGGAACCCTGCTGAAGAAATTATTCCTTTCATCACCAACAAGGCAATTCCTCCTATTGTGACCGCCTCTGACGGAATTGAAGGGAAATATATTCATCCGTTAGAATATTTTAAGACCGCTTTTGGCCTGGTGCTGTTACGCGATGTGATTCTGGGGCACGAGCGCTTTGATTATGCTTTTCAGCAATATACCGCGGATTGGGCCTATAAACATCCTTCTCCCTGGGATTTTTTCAGAGAGGTGGAGAGCAAGGCGGGGGTAAACCTGGACTGGTTTTGGAGAGGGTGGTTTTTAAATAATTGGGAATTAGACCAGGCGGTAAAAAAGGTAAAGTATATAGCAGATGACCCAGCCAAAGGAGCAATGATCACCCTTGAAAATCTTGGGAAAATGCCGATGCCTGTTTTAATAAAAATAACCGAAACCAACGGGCAGTCCCAGAAATTAAAGTTACCTGTACAAATTTGGGAAGCGAGTGGAACAGCTACCTTCAAAGTATCCACAACCCATGCTATAAAAAGTGTTGTTTTGGACCCGGATAAGCAGTTACCGGACGTGAATCGGGCAAATAATGAGTGGAAACCATAGATTGAATTTCACTTCCTTATTTATAAAAAAGAGATAAAATTTGTACCTTGAACACCTTTTAACAAATACTAAAACCTTAATCATGCATAAATCCCTGACTTCCATTATTTCTATTTGTTTGATATTCATCCTGAGCAGTTGTGCGCAAAAAACGGACTTTTCCAGCAACTGGCTTACCTTGTTCAACGGGAAAGACCTGAAAAACTGGGATATTAAAATTGCGGGCTATCCTTTAAACGACAACTTTGGGAATACTTTCCGGGTAGAAGACAGTTTATTGAAAGTTTCTTACGATGGGTATAATGATTCATTAAAAGACCGGTATGGCCATATTTTTTATAAACAGAAATTTTCCGCTTATCTGCTGGTTGCGGAGTACCGCTTTTATGGTAAACAGGTAGCGGATGGCCCTGGATGGGCTTACTTAAATAACGGTCTCATGCTCCATTGTCAATCGCCCGCAAGCATGACGGTAGAACAGGATTATCCTATTTCAATAGAATGTCAGTTGTTGGGTTCGGACAGTTTGGTTACCCGTACCAATGCCAATGTATGTACCCCCGGCACCAATATCGAAATGAATGGAAAACTTATTACCCAGCATTGTAACAATTCGGATTCTAAACCCAGTCCGGCTTATGAATGGACACATGTGGAAGCCCTGGTGCTTGGAGATTCTATTATAAAACATATAGTAGATACAGATACGGTTCTGGTTTATGAGCATCCTACTATTGGTGGCGGATCTGTGCATCATGCCGATCCAAAGGTGAAGATAGATGGGAAGCCATTAAAAGAAGGCTATATAGCGCTGCAAAGTGAAAGCACGCCAACGGAATTTCGCATGGTAAAGTTGTACAACCTGGAGCCTTATATGAATGATCCGGAAAAGCTGAAAGCAGCTTTGCACTACCTGCAGCACAGGAATGAGCATTGAGTGAGCGAAAAGCTGAATGCAAAAGGCTGAATGCAAAAGGTATTCTTTATATCCGAGTTATAATTTTTATAGTTAGGTATTTAAAACTCGCTATCATGATATTTAATAGTTTCAGGCAGTTAATATTGAGTACCTAAAGGCACTCTAATGATGATCCATTATCCTTTTTACCCATATTTTGTGCCTAACGGCACTTAAATAGTCGCATAGCGACTAAATATTGGTAAAAACTTATGAATTCCCCTTCTCTATAGTCGCGTAGCGACTAAACCTTAAACGAGTAAACAAGGCTACGAGAAGTAAATGCCTTCAATTCAATAAATTTTTCACAATGAGAAAAAGAAAGTTTAAGATTTTTCGAGTGTTGTTCGTAGCTGTTTTATCGGTTTTTGTTTTTCATTATCTGCCTTTGGCGGCCCAGAATATTTCAGAGGCCAGGCCGAATGTTATTATTATTTATGCCGATGATTTGGGATACGGAGATTTAAGTTGTTATGGGGCTACACAAATTAAAACTCCTCATATTGATCAGTTGGCTTCTGAAGGGTTGCGTTTTACGGATGCACATTCTATGGCTTCTACCTGTACGCCTTCGAGGTTTTCAATCCTGACCGGAGAATACGCTTTCAGAGATAAAAAGGCACACATCTTACCCGGCAATGCCTCTTTGCTGATAGCAACAGAGCAGGCTACGCTGGGAACTGTGTTTCAGGAGGCAGGTTATCATACGGCTTGTGTAGGGAAATGGCATGTTGGTCTGGGGCCGGTAGAGGGACCGGACTGGAATGGAGAAGTGAAACCCGGCCCAAATGAAGTAGGGTTTGATTATTCTTTTATCTTCCCGGCTACTGCAGATCGGGTGCCTACGGTGTATCTGGAAAATCACAAGGTGGTTGCCCTGGATTCTGCCGACCCCATTGAAGTCAGTTATCAGCATAAAGTAGGCAATGATCCAACAGGGAAAGAACATCCGGAATTGTTAAAGATGAAATCTTCACATGGGCACGATGGCACAATCGTCAATGGTATTGGTCGGATCGGATGGATGTCTGGCGGACATAAGGCTCGCTGGACAGACGAATCCCTTGCAGAGGATTTCTTTGCACAAGCACAATCTTTTATTGAAAAGAACCAACATCGTCCTTTCTTTTTGTATTACGCCATTAATGAAGTGCATGTTCCCCGAATGCCGGATACGCGGTTTAAGGGTAAAAGTAACCTGGGATACCGGGGAGATGTTATCCTGGAAATGGATTACCTGGTAGGTCGTCTGAGGAAAACCCTGGATTATCTTAATCTAACTAAGAAAACCCTTATTATTTTCACCAGTGACAATGGTCCGGTGCTGGATGACGGTTATGTAGATCAGGCTGTGGAACTGGATCACGGCCATAGACCGGCAGGTCCGTTCCGTGGGGGAAAATACAGTATGTTTGAAGGGGGAACACGTATGCCTTTTATCGTAACATGGCCCGGAAAGGTAAAACCAGGCGTTTCTGATGCAATGGTAAGTCAGGTAGATTTGCTGGCTTCTTTTGCAGCCATGAATAAAATAAAGTTGAAGGACGAAGATGCTGTGGACAGTCGCAATGTGCTGGATGTCTTGTTGGGCAGGTCTCAAAAAGGGAGAACGTCTCTTGTGGAGCAAAACAATGGAGGTTTCCTGGCTTATGTAAAAGACGGTTGGAAATACATACCGCCACACGGTGGGCCTGCGCTAATGAAAGCGGTGAATATAGAAACAGGATTTAATCCGAATCCCCAATTGTATGACCTGAGGAAAGATAAGGGTGAGCAACATAATCTGGCTTCAAAATATCCTGAAAAAGTAACCGAAATGGCTGCCGAGTTGAAACGGATACGCGAAGGAAACAGGTAGAACTTACACGCTTGATTAATAACCGGCGGTTGAAAGAATTCCTCAGCTAATGCTTACAGATTCAATTCTTTCTTTATCTTTCGAATCAGAGACTGGTTGGCCCCAACAATAGTAGCTATTTTAGCAATGGTAAAGTCCCCGGTTTTCAATAAATTTGCGATAAGTAATTTTTTCTCTTCCTGGCGTCCTTCTTCACGACCTTGCTTAAGCAGTGTTTCTTTAATAGCATACTCATCCCATCTGGTCATCATGCCATCCTGATATTTCCTGTATTCTTCCTTTGTTAAATTTGATACCGTTGCCATATCGAATAATTTAGTGAATATTCTTGAATTCAAAATTACGGGAATTTTCTTTAACCGGCTCATGTTCTTTGCTTAGACTCGTTTTGTGGCGCAGCTATTTTTTTGTTCATTTGCCCACAAAAGTTAAAATAATTTTTATGAGTAACCATACTGTAGAGGGATCTTTTGAGTCCGCTGATAAAAGTCTTAAAAAAGATGTTTCCTATTGGCAATTGCTCCTTCTCGGTGTTAGTGCGCAAATCGGCTCCGGTTGGTTGTTTGGCGTTCTTGCTGCTGCAGGTATGGCCGGGCCTGCGGCTATTTTATCCTGGTTGATTGCATCCATCCTGATCTTTCTGATTTCCCTGACTTACCTGGAACTGGGGTCAATGCTTCCCCGTTCGGGGGGTATCGTCCGGTACACTTATCTTACGCATGGTTCCTTATCCGGATGGATTATTGGCTGGGCCTATTGGATATCAGTTGTGGCTATCCCTGCCCTCGAAGCAGTAGCGGCACTTACTTATATTGGCGGAAAATTCCCTGAATTGGGCCTTCTTACAAGGGTTGAGGGGGTAGATATGTTAAGTTGGCCCAATGGTATTCTTGCTGGTGTTGCGCTGATGATTCTCTTTTTCGTATTGAATTTTTTTGGAAGCAAATTGCTGGCTGAATCCAATAAATGGGTGACAATATGGAAAATTGCATTGCCTACGCTGACTTTTATTGCCTTATTTTTTATTTTGGATAGCAGTAATTTTTCTGCTTATGACGGTTTTGTGCCACTGGGGGTTCCGGGGATTTTCCATGCCATCCCCATGGCGGGTATTGTATTCTCCCTGTTGGGCTTTCGACAGGCGCTTGATTATGGTGGGGAATCAAAGAATCCGCAGCGAGATGTCCCTCGTGCAACTTTTGGCTCTATCCTTATTCCTACTATTATTTACACGCTATTACAGATTGCCTTTATTGGTGCGTTAAGTTGGCATTCTATGGGACTGGAACCGGGGCAGTGGGGGTTGCTTGTAAAGGGAAATTGGGCAGATGGGCCACTTTTTCATGCATTGGATTCAGCTAATATGGGAATCATGGCTGCGCTTGGTACCTTTCTGTTGATTGATGCCGCTATCTCTCCGTTGGCTACCGGTTGGGTATATCTGGGAACCGGATCGCGTACGGGATACGGTTTATCCATTCATCGGTCTATACCTGAAATCTTTTCAAAAAACAACCGGCATGGCATTCCGTGGGTTCCGCTGGTTATATCAGCAGTAGTAGGTTGTGCGTTTTTTGTCCCTGCTCCCAGCTGGTATAAGCTGGTTGGCTTTATCAGTTCCGCCGCTGTGCTCACCTATTTGATGGGAGGAGTGGGATTGCCGGTGTTGCGGCGTACTGCTGCCTCTTTGCACCGGCCCTTCCATTTACGGGGGCATCTGTTCTGGTCGCTCATCTCTTTTCTGGCGGCAGCCATTGTTCTATATTGGAGTGGATTTGAGGTTCTTACGAATGTATTTACCATTACCCTGATTGGGCTTCCGATTTACAGCGCCTATGATGCGCGGATACGGGGATGGATTTCAAAAACCTCCAGCCTCCTCATAAGCGTTGTATTTCTGGTGCTTTGGTTGTATGTAGCTTCGGCCAGCGGCTGGGTACTGAATACGCATCCCGGGCAGGAAGCGGGCGATTGGACTTTCGCTGCTTATTTTGGCTCTTTTGCCCTGCTTACCCTCTTGTACTTTGCTCTTTTGTGGCTGGTGAGCAGTCAGGAGGGCCGGAAGCACGTGCACGCCACCTGGTGGCTGGTATGGCTCATGCTGGCTTCAATGGTGGTTAGTTATCTTGGTTATTATGGCCCTCTGGAGCATCCGCCTCTGCTTTTTCCGTGGGGAACAGGCGTGGAGTTATTGGTTGGAATTGTTGCTTTTGTATGGGGTGTGCGAACCGGCTTTGAAACGAAGGAAATTAAAGATATCGTAAAGGTGGAAAAAGCTGCAAATACCAGCATTTGAGTATTTTATTTTTCCAATTAATAAATTCTTGTTAATTTTATACCTATTAATTTATGCCTTTTAAAATTAGATATTATGAAAAAGCTTTCTCTGACATTCCTATTTGCGGCGCTGAGTCTTTTTATTCTTTCTTCCTGTGGTAATTCTGCCAAAAAATCACAGAACAGTAGTTCGGACAGCCTTGCCGCTGTAAATTCTTTTGATAGCCAGGTACACCATTTTGATTCCTCCTGGCAAGAGCGGCTTCAGGTTTTGAATACCCGGATACATGAGTATGACAGCAGTGCTAAAACCTATAGAGGGTCTCTGCGTGACAAAATGGAGAAACAACTAAAAAAAATAAAGGCTGAAAGAGATACCCTGACTGCCTCCCTGGGACAGGTTAAGGACCAAAGCCAGGAAAAGTGGCATGATTTTCAACAGAAAGTGAGCGACCAGTATTCAACCGTGGTTGAATCTCTGACAGATCTGAGTAAATTCAACCAATAGCTTGGATTTAGCTGTGGATTTTCCAGAATATCTTTACCAGTTCCCATGCTTCTTTTGAAGAAGCAGCATGGTAGCTTTGCCGTGCATCGCAATTAAAACCATGTTCAGCTTGTGAGAAAACAACGTTAACATAGTCCAAATTCAGTTCATCCAGTTGTCTGATAATGACTTCTCTTTTCTCTTTGGGGATGTGCTCATCTTTTCCTCCCCAACAAAGAAGCAGGGGACAAGTTATATTGTGGATCCGGTCCCCGGCCAGCCCTAAAAGATCGCCTCCGTAGAAACATGCTGCGCTTTTTAGTGGTAGAATGGTAGAAGCCAGAAAGGAAACCCTTCCACCGAGACAGTATCCAATGGAAGAAACACTTTTTCCGTTGGTTGAACTTTGTTTCATAGCAAACTTGCAGGTAGTGGTGATATCATCTATCAGACCTACAGTTGTAAGTCCCTGCATGTGTTTTCTGGTAGCTTCAAAATTGGTATAGCCAACTTCAAAACCCTTTCCGGCAGTCCGGTGGTAAAGCTCCGGAGCGATAGTATAATAGCCCTCCAGGGCGATGCGCTCAGTCATGTCTCGAATATGGGCATTCACGCCAAATGCCTCCTGAAAGACCAAAATAATGGGTAAGTTGACAGCTTGAGAAGGATGGGCAATATAGACCTGCATGGTGCTGCCGTCTTCGACAGTAAGAGGTACTTTAGCAGTAATTAAATCAGACATGATTTCACTTTTTGATCTTTATAAAGGTACGGATTTTTCATAAAATAAACCTTATTGCTGTCTGATCCTGGGTGGGAATATCAGCTTTTATTGTATCTTTGGAAACTTTAGACACGATGATTTCGCTGAATATTTGAAATATGGATACGCTTCATTGTAAAACTAAGCCTTTAAAAATCAAGGACTGGTTGATTGTTGTTTTACCCAAAATTGTAAGTGACAAGCTTCCGTCAAGGGGGATGGTTATGGCCAGAGGCTTCATCAACAACATGCCTTTTACGATTGCCTTAGAGCCGGATGGGAAAAGAAGTCACTGGTTTGTTTTTGACAAAAATATGCAGGAAGCAACCGGCATCTCGGAAGGGGAGAAGTTTTCTTTAACGCTCACTCCTTTAACTGATTGGCCGGAACCTGAGATGCCGGCGGATTTGCAAAATGCACTGGAAACTGATGCTGAGGTATCGGGCTTGTGGCAAACGGTTACCACCAAGGCGCGCTGGGATTGGATTCGTTGGATTCGCGCTACTAAAAATCCTGAAACCCGGAAGATTCGTATTGAAAAAACCCTTTCCAAACTCCGCTCCGGGAACCGCAATCCATGTTGCTTTAACCGTAGCATGTGTACCGTACCTGAGGTGTCGAAGAGCGGCGTATTGGTAGCAACGGAATTCGAGCAAAAATAGTTCTAATTTATAGCCTATGTTTGATGCGAAAGCATGGATAGAATACGGTGGATTATTGCTTGTTTTTCTGGCAATTTACGGCCAGACAGGTTTGTTTTTTTGTTTCTTTATTCCGAGTGGAGCTCTGATGTTTGCCACTGGGGCCATGATCGCTTCCCATGACTTGGAATACAACATCACCATAGCCAGTTGCCTGTTAGTGGCAGCTGCTGTTTTGGGGAACATGACCGGTTATTTGTTTGGACGAAAAGCAGGGGCCTTATTATACAATAAGCCGGATTCCCGGTTTTTTAAGAAAGAGCACATCACAAAAGCAGAAAGGTTTTATGAAAAATATGGGGGCAGGGCGTTGTCTTTTGGCCTGTTTTTACCTATTGTTCGTACTTTTGCTCCCATTGCCGCCGGGATAGTACGATTAAAGGTTAGCCGCTTTTTATGTTATGTAACCCTTGGCTCTCTTAGTTGGGTACTTAGTTTTCTACTGACCGGTTACTGGGTCGGTAGCAGGCCCGTTTTAAAGCCTTATTTGAAATATATTATTGTAGGAATAGTAGTTTTGGTTTCTACTCCGGTTGTTTTTAAAATTGTAAAAGAATTTAATAAAAAAGAACGGAGGGAACAGTATATTTAGGATTCTTCCAGATGAGGGGATCTTGGTAGGCCCCCTGCAATTTTCTATTTTGGAATCGGCAGCTTATATTTTACCCACAATACCTTCAGAAACATTAATGATGTGATCACCTACACGTTCCAGGGAAGCAAAAATATTTTGGTAGATGATTCCTGCTTCCAGTGGGAAATCGCTATCGTTGGATAAATTATTCAGATATTCATCCCTGAGTTCATTTCTTTTTTGGTTAATTAAATCTTCTACCTGATAGGCTTCGTCTAATTTCACCAAAGAGGAATGCTTGTTGAGGTTATCACACATGATCTTAAAAGCCCGATCAATAAGGTCAAACATGTCATTCAGGTTTTTTTTCTGTTTTTCAGAAAAAGATTTTTCTTCTTCTTCTTTTTTCTCCAGACTTTTAGAAATCTGAAAAAAGATGTCTCCAATACGTTCCATATCTCCCACAATGCTGTTCATTCCCCTGATCCGACTGATTGTTTCGGTACTTACTCTTCCCTCCGATATTTTGTTCAGGTAGTTGGCTACTTCTATTTCAACCCGATCGGTAATTTCTTCATACTTCGCAATTTTTTCCCCCAGTTTTCTTTGGTTGCTTTTGTTTTCCTCAAAGAGCATTTCTCTTGAAAAAAGAGACATTTTACTGGTAATCTTCCCAAATTTGGCAACCTCTCTTTTGACCTCCAGAAAGGCCAGGTCCGGTGAAGTGATGAGGGAGGAACTGATGTAATCCAGGCGAAATTCTTCATCCTTTTG
Source organism: uncultured Chitinophagaceae bacterium (assembly GCA_964422465.1). Classification (GTDB taxonomy): domain Bacteria; phylum Bacteroidota; class Bacteroidia; order Chitinophagales; family Chitinophagaceae; genus FW021-bin31. The sequence continues at coordinate 9,359 of CAYRBD010000035.1, read as the reverse complement.
CCCTTTAGACTTAATTATTTTCTCGGACATCCGAACCAGGAAGGGGGCAAACCATACCAGAGCTAGTACATTGATCAGGTTAAAGGCCGTGTGAAAAATGGCGAGGCCGGTATTGGCAAATTCTGCAGGGTTTGTAAACGGGTTACCGGTTGAGAGGATATCCACCATAAACCACTCAATTCCTTTCAGAAAAAACGGGAAGAAGAGGATGGCCCAGCAAACGCCAAAAAGGTTAAAGAGTGTATGAATCCAGGCGGCGCGTTTGGCATACACATTTGCTACGATAGCGGCAAATTGAGCGGTAATGGTAGTCCCGATATTTTCTCCCAGGATCATTGCCGTGGCTACTTCAAAAGGCAACACGCCCCCTGCTACCAGGGTCATAGTAAGGGCCATAGCAGCCGAAGATGACTGCACTATGATTGTAACCAGTGTTCCCAAAATAACAAATAGAATTGTTCCCATGACGGGAATATCCTTATATTGTACAAAAAAATGGATCAATGCAGAATCTGCCTGTAAGGTGGGTACCGCGCTTTTCAAGAATTCCAGCCCGATAAAAAAAAGTGCAAAACCGATGAGTGCATTAGCCGTAGCCTGTAATTTTGGTTTACGGTTAAAAAACATGAAAGGGGTCGCTATGGCAATGATGATCAGTACATAGGAGGCAATATCCATATTAAAGCCGAAAATATTGATTATCCAGCCGGTGATTGTAGTGCCGATGTTTGCCCCCATAATGACGCCCGCAGATTGTACGAGTGTTAACAGGCCTGCATTGACAAAAGATACCGTCATTACAGTGGTGACAGAAGAGGACTGGATAATGGAGGTGATTCCGAACCCCGTGATGACCCCTTTAAACCGATTGGAGGTAATGGAACCCAAAAGGTGTCTTAATTTTCGACCGGCCGCTTGTTGAATGCCTTCGCTCATCACCTTCATGCCATAAATAAAAAGCCCCAAGGAACCAATCAGCATGAGCAATCTGAAAATGCCCCAGCCTCTTTTTGTAGTTGCACTTATGGTTTTTGACCAGTAGGTCTGTTTACCATTGCCCGCTCCTACCTTTAAAACATATTCTGTCTCTCCGTCGAGGTCCTGAATCAGGTATTTTGTTCGTCCAATGTCTATCCCTTTAATGGTCGTCCAATCACCCTGATGAGTACTATTATCAGGATTATCGGCGCCTGTTTTGGTATGGTATTTTATATAAACCGAGTAACCCTCCGATTTTAATCTGTAGTAGGCATCGTAGCTGATATTCCACGAAATCTCAATATTATCTTCACTGGTCTGGGTGGTGATATTTTGAATAATCTGGCCTGAATCCTCCTGCAATGGAGCGCTCTTCAGATTAAAGGGAAGTAACACAATCAGTGAAACAAACAGGAAGATTATGCGCTTATCAAAGATTAACGTAAAGAGTTGGAGGGGAGGATTTGAACTTTTTATCATGTAGTGAGTATATGTATTGCTCGAAGTTAAATACGCCGTTTTTTAATATCCTCCTTTGGGCTTCCAAATGGGAATTCTATAACTGATGGTATAATTAACATCAAAAACCGCATTGGAAGTAGCTTTGCCGAATCCGGGAATGAGATAGGGTCTGACTGTTTTATCTACATTCTTGGTCGTGAGTAGCCGGAGGTGCAGCCCCCAATCCAAGAAAAGGTTGTTTAAAACTTCTACCTTTAGGCCAACAATGGCTTCCGCCCATTGGGGCAGCAAAGTTTTGGAAGGGAAACTGCCTTTTATATCTCCCCAGTAAGGATTGGATATCTGGTATTCCGGTATTTTTCTTTCCATACGGGCTATCCCGTAGCGCAAACCAATATAGGCCATGTTACTTTCATTCAGAAAACTGGGCTTTAAGAAATTATAATCTACTCCTACTTTCAAAAATTCGCCCTGGGCTGAGTATTCAAAAACAGGATTGTTTTTTAGATGAGTTTTGTTCCATCCGGCTTCTGCAGCCACGTAAAAATTGCTGTCTATACGGGCATCTGCATGAATGGTTATATCCGTACGGTAAGGATTCAAATAATGCATGGCGATGCGGCTCAAATCTGCTCCTACGCGAATTCCATAGCGTTGATCTGAACGGAATTGTGCATTGGAAGCGTTTCCATACGAAAGCAACAGCAGGCAAAAGGCAAACTTTACTAAAGAATTAATAGTATATTTTAATATTGGTTGCATTCGTTGTATTTATCTTGTTGTTGGTGAGTGAGATGGAATCTATAAAATGATAGGTGGTAGAGACGGTATCTAATTTATATAAATTGGTAAACCCGCATCCGGACGATACAAAATGAAGATTGGTAGTATAAGCAATTGAAACGGTATCTCCTCCTGTAGTCGTACTGTCTGTTTGAATAAAAAAACGGGTTGTTTCCGCATGAGGATTTAAAGGAACATTGATCAGTCCGGCAGAAGCCCGATAAGCCAAAAGCGTATCAGGTTTATTAACAGCATACATAGTAAGCGCCGGCAGGATGCTGTCTGTTTCCTGATTATTTTGAATTTGGAAGAAACCTATCCCGAGCAACGTTTCTACAGGGGAGTTACAATCCTTATAGTCTTCACAAGATAGTATAAAGGTTAATATGCCGATTATGAGTAAATAAAAAAATTTTTTTATCATAGGCCTGATCTTCAATTTGATAGTTCTGTTTTTAAATATTGGCCGGTGAAACTGTTGTTGCATTTTACGAGCGCTTCCGGGGTTCCCGAAAATACGACTTTTCCTCCCCCTTTTCCTCCATCCGGGCCCAAATCTATAATGTAATCTGCCGTTTTTATAACATCCAGGTTATGTTCTATGACCATTACTGTATTTCCCTGGTCAGTAAGCCGGTTTAATACGTTCAGCAACATTTGAATATCCTGGAAATGAAGTCCGGTTGTGGGCTCATCCAGGATATAAATAGTTTTACCGGTCGCTTTTTTCCCTAATTCTGTAGATAATTTTACCCGCTGTGCTTCTCCGCCGGAAAGTGTTACCGATGATTGACCCAGCGTAATGTAACCCAATCCCACATCCTGTAAAACCTTAATTTTTCGATACAGATAGGGAACTGCTTCAAAGAAGGAAACGGCCTCATCCACCGTCATATCCAGTACATCGGAGATTGATTTCCCCTTGTACCGGATCTCCAGGGTTTCCCTGTTGTATCGTCTGCCATTGCATTTTTCACAAGGCACGTAAACATCCGGTAAGAAATTCATTTCGATGGTTCTCATCCCACTGCCTTCACATACATCACACCGACCACTTTTTACATTGAAGGAAAAGCGCCCGGGTTTGTAACCTCTTATTTTTGATTCGGGGAGCTCTGCAAACAACTGGCGAATTTGGGTAAAAAAACCACAATAGGTAGCCGGATTGCTGCGGGGTGTACGGCCAATGGGCGACTGGTCTATTTCAATCACTTTATCAATAAACTCCAACCCTTTAATGCCTTTGTAAGGCAGCGGATCTGCTTTGGAATGATAACAATGTTTAGCTAATATAGGATAGAGCGTTTCATTGATCAGGGTTGATTTTCCACTGCCCGAAACGCCGGTAATACAAATAAAAATACCGAGTGGAAACCGCACCTTTACATTTTGCAGGTTATTTCCTTTGCAACCGGTAAGTTCGAGGTATTTTCCATTGGGCTTTCTTCTTATTTCCGGTATTGGAATTTCTCTTTTCCCGTTCAGATAATCTGCAGTGGTAGTGCGTTTTTTCAAAATGGCCCCCGGCGAGCCTTGTGCGACCATATATCCACCATATAACCCGGCTCCAGGCCCGATATCTACTAAGTGATCTGCGTGCAGCATAATATCCTTATCATGTTCAACTACTAAAATAGTATTTCCGGTGTCGCGTAGATTTTTAAGAGATTGGATCAGCCGGTGGTTGTCCCGCTGGTGCAGTCCAATGCTGGGCTCATCTAAAATATAAGTTATTCCCATTAGTTGAGAACCGATCTGAGTGGCCAGGCGGATGCGTTGCGATTCACCTCCGCTCAGGCTGCGGGAAGGCCGGTCCAACGTTAAATAATTGAGCCCTACATCCAGCAGAAAATGTAAGCGTTCTCTGATTTCTTTCAGTACATCCCTGGCTATGAGGTTTTGTTTTTTTGAAAGCCTTTTTTCAATTTTGGTAAACCATTTTAATAGGTCGTTTAAATCCATCCGGTTAAGCTCGGCAATATTTTTCTGGTCTATTTTAAACCAGAGGCTTTCTTTTTTTAGGCGGGTCCCTTCGCAAGTCGGGCAGTCGGTCAGTTTCATAAACTTCTCTGCCCAATCGTGTATATAACGGTCATTGGTAGATTCGTAGAAGTGTCGTTGTACCATGTTGACAATACCTTCATATTCTGTATTATAATATGAGGGTGTGTCATCAAAATTCATATTGAGCGCGACTTTTGTATTTTCATCGCCATACAGCAGCAGGTTAAGAAACTTTTCTGGTAGCGATTTAACAGGTGTACTGAGGTCAATATCTTTTTTCTTTGCCAGGGCTTTTACCTGTTTGTAAACAAAGGAATTTTTTGTTTTTCCCAAGGGGAGAATACCGCCTTCCTCAATAGACTTTCCGGTATCGGGAATAATGGCTTCCAGGTCTGTCTCATGAACCTTTCCCAGCCCTTTGCAGGTGGGGCAGGCGCCATAAGGAGAATTAAAGGAAAAAGTATTTGGAGAGGGTTCATCATAAGAAATTCCGGTATCTGCGCACATAAGGTGGCGGCTATATTGGATTACTTTCCCGGTTTTTTGAACCAGGATATAGATGAGATCCTTCCCTTGTTTTAGGGCTTGTTGTACACTTTGGGATATCCTGGTACGGGCGCTTTTATTCACGACTACCCGGTCAATTACCAGTTCGATATCGTGTATCTTATAGCGATCCACCTGCAGCTTTGGTTTGAGGTCTTTTATTTGCCCGTCAATACGAACTTTTAAGTAGCCTTGTTTTCGAAGTTGTTCAAACAACTCCCGGTAATGTCCTTTACGTCCGCGAACCAAAGGTGCCAATAGTGTCAACTTTTCTCCGTCAAAAAGTTTGAACAGATTATCTACGATCTCTTCTTCAGAGAAGCGGACCATTCTTTTGCCTGTGTTATAAGAATAGGCTTCGCCTGCCCGTGCAAACAGAAGGCGCATGAAGTCATATATCTCGGTAATTGTGCCTACGGTTGAGCGGGGATTGCGATTGGTGGTCTTCTGTTCAATAGAAATTACCGGAGAAAGGCCGGTGATTTTATCCACATCCGGTCGTTCCATATCTCCCATAAACTGACGGGCATAAGCAGAGAAACTCTCCAGGTAGCGGCGCTGCCCTTCGGCATAAATGGTGTCAAAAGCCAGGGAGGACTTTCCACTGCCACTGATTCCGGTGAGAACAGTTAATTTATTTTTAGGGATATCCAGTGAAATATCTTTCAGGTTATGCACGCGGGCCCCATGTATGCTAATCTGGTCTCCTTTATAATCTGCAAGGAGTCCGTTTTTATCTGCTGCCTTTTTTGCCATAGCGATACAAAATTCAGTAAAAAAAGGGAGAAACAGGGAATATCCTTCTATATTATCATTTTAATTGTATATTCGTTACTTAAATGAGAATGAACATGAGGTTTCACGAAACTGTTCTCCTGCTGGCGGTCATGCCGGTTGTGCTGTTTTCCTGTTCAAAAGAAAAAAGTAACGAAATACCCATTACAAACACGACTACTTACCTGCCTCAAACGGCCGGTTCTTTTTGGCATTATGCAGATACTGCCCAAAATACCGGATTTAAGCTGGTGGCTACGGATAGCACGAAATCTATTGAGGGTATTCACTTTACCTATTATGAGAATATTCCGGATGCAACCCCGCAAGATACGACCTATACCCTTATGGGAGAAGACGGCGGGGATTATTACATCAGCGCCTTTTTGGCGGAACTGGGGACCGGAAAAATTTTGATTCTAAAGCAGGATGGTGCAGTAGGAGATTCATGGACGCAGCAAATGACCTATGATACTACCGTTAATCTAGCCCTTGTATTTAATATCGTTGAAAAAGGAAGCTCAAAAATGGTGAATGGAAAAGCATTTAAAGATGTTTTTCATGTTCGGTTGTCTGCACAAATCCCATTGGATGGTTCTTCCGGAACAGGCGTTACTTTCTCTGTGCCGATCGGAGACCTCTATTTTGCCGCCGGTATTGGGATTATTGAACTGGACCTGACTCCGCCCGAAATGGAAAGTCAGGCGGTGCATTTGCTTTTAACGGATTATGATATCCGGTAAATTTTTTCTTCTTTTGTTTCTTACAAATACGCTAACCTATTCGTGCATAGCCCTCTATGAAATTAATTCGCCACATTCCTTTTCTCAGATCGGTATTTTTCTTCACGATTTCAGCCTTTGGAGGTCCGCAGGGGCATTTGGCTATGATGTTGAAAACGTTTGTAGAAAAAAGAAGAGATGTGACCGAAGAGGAGTTGTTGGAATACAATGCTTTTTGCCAATTGCTGCCGGGGGCGTCATCCACCCAGACCGTTACGCTCATAGGGTACAAAAGGGGTGGCATTCCATTGGCGATTATTACCCTGATTATCTGGTCGTTGCCTGCCTGCATCCTGATGTGCCTGTTTTCCTTTATCCTGTTTCGGTTTGATACCCATATTTTTCACTATGTGCAGCCCATGGCAGTTGGTTTTCTTGCCTACGCCGGATACCGGGCTTTTAAGATTAGCATCAAAAATGTGGCTACCGCCTGTATCATGGCTGGGGCTATGCTGGGAGCTGCCATATTTAGCGGGCCGGCGTTGTTTCCGGTATTGATTATACTTGGAGGATGTGTATCCAGTATCAGCAGCAATCGTATTCCTGATCTTAATAAAAAAAAGAAAAAGATCCCCTGGAATAATTTGTGGCTTTTTGTGGCCATATTTATCATAGCCGGGGTATTGAGTGAGTTTTCCCGGGCTCATGGCTGGCAATATCATCGGTTGTTTAATTTATTTGAGAATTTTTATCGCTTTGGCAGCATGGTATTTGGCGGGAGCCAGGTGCTTATTCCCCTTATGTTTGACCAGTTTATTACCCGGCCGATTAACCAGGGAATGGCGGCCTACATTACCCCTGAAAACTTTTTGACCGGCGCCGGGATGGTGCAGGCGATTCCCGGCCCAACTTTTTCTTTGACCTCTTATGTTGGAGGTATGATCATGCGGCCATCCGGTTCATTTTTGCAAATATTGGGCGCCATTGTCAGCCCGCTTGGTATTTTTCTCCCCAGTTTGTTGCTGGTCCTCTTCTTTTTTCCTATCTGGAATAATTTGAAAAAGCATGTCTATATCTTTCGTGCATTGGAAGGAATTAATGCGGTGGTAGTAGGGATTATGTGGGCTTATACGTTAATCCTGTTTGAAGCTATTGATTTCAACTGGCTCAACCTTGCGGTCATTGCCGGAACCTTCTGTATCCTGAAATTTACCCGGATACCTCCACCGTTTATCGTTTTGGCTTGCGTGTTGCTGGGGTGGTTTTTTTAGTCATTGATCGTTATCTTTGTGGCTATGTTAAAAGATACCCTATTGGAGGCGGCACGTTTGGCGGGTCAGGTAATGGAAGAAAATTTCTCCCGGGACTATAAGGTAAGTAGCAAGCGTAGTGTGAATGATCTTGTAACGGAAATAGATAAACGTTGCGAGAAAGTGATTATAGAAACCATTCGTCATTCCTTTCCTGATCATGAGATTTTGAGTGAAGAAATTGGCGCTATCGAAAAACCCTCTCCCTATAAATGGATTATTGATCCTATAGACGGTACTGTTAATTACGCACATGGTGTACCTATCTGCTGTGTTTCTATTGCGGTAGAAGTTTCAGGAAAAATTGAGTTGGGCGCTGTTTACAATCCCTTTTTAAAGGAATTGTATGTTGCTGAAAAAGGAAAAGGAGCCCGGCTGAATGACCATCCTATCCGGGTTTCTGATAATGCGGACCTGAATAAGGCTTTTTTAGTTACGGGTTTTCCTTATGTGTGGAAAGATGCCGGGAAAGACCCTATCCGGGTATTTGAGCAACTGGTCAGAAAAGGACTGCCTGTGCGGCGGCTGGGCTCGGCGGCAATGGACCTATGCTGGGTAGCATGCGGGCGTTTTGATGGTTTTTGGGAGCATCATTTAAATGCCTGGGATTCTGCAGCCGGTTTTTTAATGGTGGAAGAAGCAGGCGGGGTGGTAACAGACTTTCACGGTGGCCTGTATTCCCCCTATCAGAGTCAATTGCTGGCTACTAATGGAAAGATTCATAAACAACTTTTAAAAACGATCGGTACAGAATGATGGATAAGAGAACCGAGATAACGGACCTGGGCGAATTTGGACTGATTGATTTTCTGACCAAAAACATTGAATTTCAGAATGCCGGTACCCTTTTGGGGGTGGGCGATGATGCTGCCGTCATTGATTCCTTTGGGAAACAGACGGTAATAACGACTGATTTATTGGTGGAGGGCATTCATTTTGACCTGACCTATACGCCGCTTAAGCATTTGGGGTACAAATCCGTAGTTGTCAATCTGTCGGATGTATATGCTATGAACGCACAGCCACAGCAGATATTGATGAGCATTGCGGTCTCCAATCGTTTTTCGGTAGAAGCGCTGGAGGAACTCTACGAGGGTATTTACCTCGCCTGCCGGCATTATGGCGTGGACCTGATAGGTGGAGATACGACTTCCTCTACTTCGGGGCTTGTGATGAGCGGAACGGCAATTGGAGAGGTTACGCCGGATAAATTTGTCCAGCGGGGTACTGCTAAAAAGGGAGATTTACTGTGTGTAACCGGAGATTTGGGAGCGGCTTACCTGGGGCTGCAATTGCTGGAAAGGGAGAAAAGAATTTTTCTGGAAAGTCCGGAGGTACAGCCCGACCTGGGAGATAACACCTATCTATTGGAACGTATTCTTAAACCGGAAGCCCGGAGAGATATTATTCGGTTTTTTGAGGATCAGGATATTGTGCCTACTGCTATGATGGATGTGAGTGACGGCCTGAGTTCGGATGTTCGGCATATTTGCGAAAAGAGCAACCTGGGATGTGTGATTGAGGAAGAAAAACTGCCCATTCGGGAAGAAGCAAAAAAAGTAGCCCTGGAGTTTAACCTGGATTATACGGTTTGCGCCCTTCAGGGAGGAGAGGATTACGAATTGCTTTTCACGCTGCCCCCGGGCGATTATGATAAAATTACGCTGTCTGAACAGATCAGTGTCATTGGCCGGATGACGGAAGCATCAGAAGGATTGAACCTGATTTCTACAGGAGGAAACAAACATGAATTGAGCAGCCTGGGCTGGGATTCTTTTCA
>CAYRBD010000034.1:0-30704 GCA_964422465.1 uncultured Chitinophagaceae bacterium | reverse complement strand
TTACATAAGGCTGGTATTCCTCCGGATATCCATGATGAGCGCTGGGGATGATGAGTAAATCAAAATATTTTCCTGCTTTGATGAGCGCTTCACATAATTTAAAAGTCTCCATAGGGTTTACATTCTCATCAATACCGCCGTGGATCAGCAACAATTTTCCTTTCAGTTTTGGCGCCATTGTGATATTGGATTGCAGTTGGTAAATAGAATCAACCGGCCAGCCTACATACATCTCCGGCCACCATGCTTTTTCTATGCGCCAATCATGATCTCCTGATTCGGAAACTGCTACTTTATAGGTTTTATTAAATGCCATTAGGGCGTGTGCGGCATCATATCCCCCCGCAGAATGTCCGTAAATACCAACTCTGGAAGTATCTATCCATTTGTATCTCCTCCCTAATTGTTTGATGGCCAATACATGATCTTTTAAATTATTTCCTACGTTTTTATACGACCAATTGTGGAACGCTTTAGAACGACCGGCAGACCCAAGTCCATCCACCTGCATAACAATAAAACCCAACTCTGCCAGTGCTTGTGCCGAAGAATAGAAAGAATAAAGCCCCTTGGAAAAAGTATTGGGAAAAACGGAAGCCTGTGGCCCGGTGTAGGCATAATCAATAATGGGATAATGATGCTGAGGATTAAAGGAGGTTGGTTTCCATAAGGCACCATATAGGGTTGTTTTCCCATCATGAGCTGTAACCGTAAATATTTGTGGAGGCTTCCATCCCATAGCTTTTAGATCGCTTATATCTTCGCTGTCTATCTCCATCAGAATTTTTCCATCCCGGGTGCTGCGGAGCAGAGAAACGGTTGGTCTTTCTGCAGTTGAGCTGTTATCAATAAAATAGTGGTGGTCGGGAGACAGTGCTACTTCATGATTAACCGGCTCAGGAGTCAATGTGGTTAGATTATTCCCATTAAAGTCTATTCTGTAGAGCAGATTATAGTATGGATTTATTCTTTTGTCTTTCCCCGAAGCCGTAAAGTAGATTTCCTGCCGGGCGGTATCAATAGCTATTATATCTTTAACTACAAAATCTCCCTGCGTTATCGGTTGTACTTTTCCAGAGACCCAATTCACACGATAAAGTTGGTTCCATCCGCTTCTTTCTGATGAGACGAAAGCAATGCCCTGATTTTCGAGATATCGAAATTGCTTGTTGTATTCAATGTTCGTTTTGCTGCTGTCGGTATATACTGTTCTTATTTTCCCCGTTTGAGGATTTATCTCTATGAGGTCCATTGTTTTATATCCCCGATGATAATAAAAACCATATAAATGTTTGCTATCCTTTGTCCATCGTAGTCCCACTCCCAGGAAATGAGGCAACTCCGGTAGTACAATTTTTGTCATTTTTCCTGATTTGACATCAAAAATAACCGGAATGTATTTCACATCATTAGAATCACCCGGAGAAGCCCTGTAATAAGATAAAAGAAGAGGCCTGTATAGGGAGTCAATAGACCAATTCAGTAGATACATCTTTTCTCCTTTCCGGGCATCCATGATCTGGGTGAGGATATATTTGCTATTCGGCGACCATTGTGCTGTTAAATGTGGAGTGGGAGTAGCCCCTTCGCCGGTCATTATCTCTCCCCATCCGTAATAGCTTCCATAAATATACAGTTTGTAACCATCAGCAGACAAAGAGAAAGAAGAATCTGTTTTAAGGTTTTTCAGATAAAGATTGTACGCTTTAGCGTAAACTGTATAGTGGTGATCTGGAGAGGTGATGGAGTTCCTCCCATACCTCCTTTGCTTATTTTCCGAAGGCAATTCTTTTATATGGTAATCTTTCAGGTTTACTTCAAAAAGTTTATTTTTTATAGAAAAAGAGAAATGATTGATGTCTTTCCAGCGAATATTTCTTAAAGAGGAACGTTGTTTCAATATGTTTTCATGTACAAGTCCGATGAGGGAATTAGAAAGGCGCTGCCAGTTAAAAGCTTCTTGTTTTTCCAGTTTAGGAATTGAAACCGTATAAATCTTTTCTCCATTTCGGGTTTGGGTAGAATAGGCAAAACCTAAAGCATCTTCGAACCATTGTGGATTAACCTCTGTGCGATAAATTTTCTCCCGTAAACTGGTTCTGGTAAATTTTTCTGCTTGTTGATAATCTGCCTTATATGCTGCTTGTGCCTTTAGTTTAGTAGCAATTGTAAAGCATAGAACTATCATTACGCACGTATGTATTAATCTGCTCATTCCTGAATGTTCGAATAAAGGTTTGCCTATTTCATTTTCGAGTCTAAATCTTGTCATTACGTCTAATTTTGTTAACCAAATGTAAGGTTTTTGATGTTATAAATGCAATTGGTATTTTATGTCTTTTCTTTTGGGTTTAGTAGGTTTGTATGTTAAATACCTGCTTTTGTGGGCCTGGTTAAATGCTGAATCAAGCGAAAAATTATTAATTTAGCCCCCAAAAGAAGATGAAGCCCAGCGCGATAATTTTAACAAATGGCCTGCTCTCTCACAGTTCTGCCAAGACTGCCCACGGTTTGATCCGTGGAACGGATCGTTTTAATATAGTAGGGATTATTGATAGGGATCATGTAGGAAAGGATTTGTCCTCCATTATGGGAATGAAAGTACGTGAAATACCTATTTATGCACAGGTAGAAGATGCTATACAGCAACAGAAAACACCAATTGATTATGTCATTGTAGGAGTGGCACCCAAAGGAGGAAAGCTTCCTCCTGACATGAAATCTATATTGAGTGAATGTTTGAAAAAAGGAATCTCTATTGTCAGTGGGTTGCATGAATTTTTGAGCGAGATACCTGAATTGGCTACCCTGGCTACAAAAAAAGGATTGACGATTACGGATATCCGGAAGCCCGTTGAGCGAAAATATCTTCATTTTTGGACAGGGGAAATTTATGAGGTGAAATGCCCGATTGTTGCAGTACTGGGTATGGACACCAATATGGGAAAACGAACGACTGCAAAAATACTCAAAGACAGTTGCAGAGCACAGGGATTGAAAGCAGAGATGATTTTTACCGGGCAAACAGGGTGGTTGCAGGATGGGAAGTACGGCTTTATTTTTGATTCGACGGTGAATGATTTTGTTTCCGGTGAACTGGCTTATTGGATTTGCAAATGTTATAAAGAGACTAAGCCAGATGTTATATTTTTGGAGGGGCAGGCCGGCCTGCGCAATCCCAGCGGCCCTTGTGGATCAGAATATCTGATATCCGGAAATGCCAAAAAAGTTGTACTGGTATTCTCCCCGAAACGAATGTATTTTTCTGATAATCCGGCCTGGGGCCGCATGCCGCCCGTAGAGGATGAGATTAAACTCATTAACGGATATGGTTCCGAAGTTATAGCGCTGGCAGTTAATACGAAAGGCTGTACTCCGGAGGAGGCCATACATTATAAAAAGGAATACAGCCACAAAACAGGATTGCCGGTGTTGCTTTCCCTGGAAGAAGGGGTAGAATATTTTATTTCTGATCTAAAGAGAACAGCCTTATGCGTATAACTTCCATAGATTTTAATGTTGCCAATTTAGAGTTGAAACGTCCTTATACGATCGCCTATAAGTCGGTGGATAAAGTGGAGAATGTTATTACAACTATTCAATTAGAGAATGGAATTACGGGGATTGGCACAGCAAATCCGAGTAAATATGTGGTTGGGGATGATGTTGCGGATACATTTAAGGCATTAAAACAGTGGGATAAAGACTTGTTACTGCATCAGGATATTGGTGCATTTTATAATTGCCTGTACCGGGTTCACTCTACTTTGAAAAATCATATTGGCGCTCGTGTTTCCCTGGATATAGCTTTACATGATGCTTTTTGCCAATGGATGGGAAAGCCGATAGTACAATTTTTGGGACAACGGATTCAAAGTCTGCCTACCTCTATTACTATTGGTATTAAGAATGTAGAAGATACTTTAAAAGAAGCTGAAGAATATGTGGGCCGGGGATTCCTATATTTAAAAGTCAAGTTGGGGAGATCGCTGGAAGAGGATTTAGAACGTTTGGTTAAGCTGAGAGAGAAATTTGGAAAAAAGATACATATTCGTGTGGATGCGAACCAGGGGTATAACAAAGAAGAGATATTGCAATTTTATAAACAAACCATGTCACTGGAATTAGAATTGATTGAACAACCGCTACCGGTAAAAGATAATGGATTGTATAAAGAGTTGCCTGCTGAAGTTAGAAAAACGCTTGCGGCAGACGAATCTCTGGTTAATGATAAGGATGCTTTCCGATTGGTGGTGCCACCGGCTTCCTGCGGCATATTTAATATCAAACTGATGAAATGTGGAGGGATATTACCTGCTCAGCAGATTGCTACTCTGGCAGAGATATCCGGTATGGATCTGATGTGGGGTTGTAATGATGAGAGTGTGGTTAGTATTGCAGCGGCTTTACATGTTGCGTTGTCCCGTCCAGAAACGAAATATCTGGATCTGGATGGGAGCCTGGACCTGGCCAGAGATGTAGCGGAAGAAGCCTTTTTTATTAAAGATGGAAGGATGTCTGTCACCGATCGTCCGGGGCTGGGATGGAAGAAGCAGAGGGGCTAGCATGCAGGTTGTTGTGATTTATTAAGTTCCTTCGGGTTTATTTCAAATCTTCTTTTATTACCCGCAAAACATTGCCTCCTAATATCTTTTTAATGTCTTCGTTTGAGTACCCTCTTTTTAGCAATGCGGCAGTTATTTTAGGATAACCCGTAACATCATCCAGTTGTTGTGGAAAGGCTCCGGCGCCATCAAAATCGGCTCCCAAACCTACGAAATCTGGTCCAACGAGTTTTACGATATAATCAATATGATCTATCAGGAGGGATAAAGGAGGTCTTACGGTATTGGCTTCTTTTTCAGGAACCATTTTAAGCAATTCCTGGGTAACTGTACTGGGGTCAACATATAATTTCCTCAGGGAATCAACCTGACGATGATATTTTTCAAACAATGCCTTTTTATTCCTAAAATAATTTTTATCCACAAACCCTGCATAAAAATTAACACAAATTACGCCCCCATTTTTAGCCACAGCTTTTATTTGATCATCTTTTAAATTACGCGCTACCGGATCAAGGGCATATACGGAACTATGAGATACCAGAACAGGTTTGGAAGAGGCAGCAATAGCATCGTAGAAAGTTTGTTCTCCCACATGAGCCAGATCTACCATTACGCCTAATTTATTCATACGCTGTACTACCTTTTTGCCGAAATCCGTCAGTCCTTTGTGAGGCAGCGTATCTGCATGCCTGGTTTCATCCTCTGCGGAGGTAGCCCAGCTCGTGCTGTTGTTCCAGGTTAAGGTCATGTATCGCATCCCGCGTTTGTATAGGCTATCCAGGTAATCGAGTTTACCTTCAATCATGTGGCCGCCTTCTACTCCAATCATAGCCGCAATCTTTTTGTCCTGAACGATCTTTTTAATATCTTTATAATCTTTGGCTAAAGCTATTTTATCGGGATTTCTTTTGATAATGGAAAGGAGGGAATCAATTTCTCTGTTAGCATAAGAAAAAGCTCTTCCTTTGCTATATGACCGGCCACACCAGATGGAAAAAAACTGGACATCTATGCCTCCTTTTTTTAACCGGGGAAGGTCGGTATTTCCAATATCTAACTGATGGCTAATGTCTTTTCTTTCTGCCATCACCAGATGCGAAATAACATCGTTGTGAGTGTCCACTACAATGGCCTCCTGGTGTAATTGAGCGGCAGATTGAGCATATAAATCAATTGAAGGCAGGCAAAACAAGGGTATGAAAAAAGAAATTGCTAGTAAGGTAATCTTACCACGTCTGGATTTAAAAATTTTTGAAAACCTTTGGGCTTTTCTGCTTTTGATCTTAATCAAATAAAAATGTTTTTTCATAATAAATCTTCGGCTGAAACTTATATTATTTCTCCAAAAGTATTAAATTTAAGCCAAAAAGGGAGTATGTGAATAACGGAATGTATATAAGTTGAAAAACAGGTAACTACTTTTATGAAAAAATGGATAGCTTTAAGTTTTGTAATTTTACTTTTATGTATGTCAACTGCCTATGCTCAAAATAAACCGATAGAACGCCATCGGGCGCGATATTATGGTATCCAGACCGGTATTCTTAAAACCGGTAAATGGAATGCCATTACTGATGTAAAGGGGGTGAAGGTAGGTCAGGTTACTTTAGTACAGGGCGACTCGGTGCGCACGGGAGTTACTGTAATCATCCCCCATAAGGGAAATTTGTTTCAGGATAAGGTGCCTGCTGCAGTATATGTAGGCAATGGTTTTGGAAAAATGATGGGGACAACTCAGATTGCAGAACTTGGGAATTTAGAAACCCCCATCGCGCTTACCAATACACTCAATGTTCCCATTGTGGCCAATGCTCTGCTTGATTATGTACTGAACAGACCTGGAAATGAACAGGTACAGTCTCTTAATACAGTAGTAGGAGAAACAAATGACGGTTATTTGAATGACATTCGTGGTCGGCATGTGAAGCCTTCAGATGTTAGAAAAGCTATTCAGCTCGCAAAAACCGGTCCGGTGGAAGAAGGAAACGTTGGCGCAGGTACCGGTACAATATGCATGGGTTTTAAAGGAGGGATAGGAACGGCTTCCAGGGTATTGCCAAAATCAAAAGGAGGATATACAGTGGGGGTATTGGTGCAGACCAATTTTGGAGGTATTCTGTCTATTGACGGAGTGCTTGTGGGTATCGCGCTTGATAATTATTATATGTCCGGGGAAACCGATTATAAGGTAGATGGTTCCTGTATGATTATCATTGCTACTGATGCACCTTTGTCTTCACGCAACCTGAGACGTCTGGCCAAGCGGTCTTATTTAGCTTTTGGTGGGGTAGGTGCTTTTTCGTCCAATGGCAGTGGCGATTATTCCCTGGCTTTTTCAGTGAACCCGGCCTGCAGAATTCCTTATCACTCGAAAACCCCGGTACAAACGAGACCTAAACTGAGAAATGAGGAAATGTCACCTCTTTTTTTGGCTACCGTAGAAGCTACGGAGGAAGCCATTTACAATTCTCTTTTTATGGCTACTGATATGAAGGGGTATAAGGGGCATACAATAAAAGCATTACCCATTTCCGAAACAATTAAGATTTTAAAAGAACATGGGGTTATTAAAGTTGGTGAACAGATGAATCCCTGATAGTCATTGTGGTAGGCAGGATTATTCTTTCGAATTCTGTTACCGGGTATTTACTTTCAATAATTTCGAGTAGTTTTTCTGTAGCAATCTGTCCCATTTCAAAGGCGGGTTGCCTGACAATTGTGATGGGCGGATTAAACAAATCAAAGAGCTCAGAGTTGGAGAAACCAACGATGGCAATGTCTTCGGGTACTCTGATGCCTCTGGCTTTTAACAGACGAAGACAACCGGTGGTTAGCTTCCCTCCGGCTGTGAAAATGGCTTCCGGTTTTTCGTCTGTGGAAAAAAAAGCATCCAGGGCTTCTTTAATTTCAGTCTCTATGGAACCGCCATGTGGACAATGCTGGATAAAGTGTGGAGGAATAGGGAGGTGATGATCATCCATTGCTTTTTCAAAGCCCTTCAATCGTTCTTTGGTGATAGACAGGTGATCCACATTCGCCAGGTGAGCTATCTTTGTAAATCCGGAGTCAATTAAATGTTTGGTAGCATCATAAGCGCCTTTAAAATTATTGGCCATGATTTTATGGGTATTAATGTCTTCTGCTATCCGGTCAAAACAAACGATAGGCAGTCCTTTTTCGTGAACGGCCTTTAGATGCTGTACATCCCGGGTTTCTGCCGACAAAGATATCAACAGGCCATCTATAGAGCGGGAGGATAAATAATCGAGGTTGGCTACCTCCTGTTTGTAGGACTCGTGAGTTTGAGTAATGATAACATTGTATCCCCTTTTGAAGGCAATTGAATCAATCCCATTCATGGCTTCTGAAAAAAAAGTATTGGCAATGGCAGAGGCCATCACGCCAATGGACTTAGTTCGTCTTTCTCTTAATCCGAGTGCAGAGGGGTTGGGCCTGTAGTTGTGGGTCTTCGCGTATTCAATGACACGTTTTCGTGTATCTTCACTTATCTCATAGCTGTCCCGTAAAGCCCTGGAAACAGTGGATGTGGACAGATTGAGCGCCTGAGCTATATCTTTTAAAGTAATGGCTTTGAATTTCATTCCCCCTGTAATATTTGATGCAAATCCGAGAGGGAAGATACTATTAATTCACATAAATAGGAAATTCTGCCTTTGAATATCAGGGCATCTTCTCCAGGTTTTCCCAGCTGACTTTCCATTTTCCATTTTTAGGGAAGCCGGGGTTTGGGGGACCATCGTATCCATCCCATCCGGCGCACATAAGCGCTACGGCAGTTAACAGGGATCCATTTCCAGGGAGATAGCATCGCAGGTTGGCACGCTGGTAGTTGTGCCCATTCGGTAAAAAAGTATTTTTGGTAACCTTCATCATTAGCGCATTTATGGCTATTTGTGGCATACCCAATCGGGTGGCCGTCATGGCTACCATGGGATAATCCCATCCCCAGGTTCCTTTCCAGTTCCATTCTTTCATTACCTTATTTAAGGTAGCCCGCATAACTGCGGTATCAACTAAGGGAGTTTGTGGTACAAAGCCGTAAGCCATCAGCATGGACGGGTGGTCGGTTGTATATTCGGGATTGGTATAAGTGTCAGGAAAAGACTGCGCTGCGAGATAGACGCCGTTTTGCACCGGGAGGGGCGATAGTTGTTTCATCACCTTATCCCATTGTGTATTTTGATCCATTCCTAACCGCATTTTCCATTTCTGTGCAATAGAAAGGCCCCAATACCAATAGGCCAGTTCAAAAGTCGGGTTTATGGTGCTGTCCCGGTTAAATCTTTCCTGTGCAGGAATGAGTGCCGGCCCGAGGATATATCGGTTTTTTAAAGAGTCATACCAGGGATAGGAAGCCATGAATTTTGCTGTTCCGAACACCAAATCCTTGTATTTTTCTAAAAAGGCCTTATCCGGATGATTGCGGTAGCACAATTCCAACATATAGATAATATGAGATTCCTGCCAGATGAGGAAAGGGCCTATGGGTGAGGGGCTTTCGCGTCCTGATGTATCCGTCATCTTGGGCCAGCGGAGGCCTTTATATCCCTGTTTGTGAGCTGTTGCTCTTGCCCGATCCGCGATTTGCTGATACCAAGGCAGGCTTTTTTCCAACAAAGCCGTATGATTCCACAAAGCAAAATGAGATTCATGCCAGAAGTGCATTTCCAGATGGAATTTCCCATACCAACTGTTGTAGGTCAATCCGGTTTCCTGAGGAGGATATTGCCCGGCATCCTGAATACGGGTTAAATATTGAGACAGCACGATTCTCCTTTCCAGCTCTTTAGCACGAGGATCAGTACTCCCGGAAAGGTCAACTGCACCTCCGGAAGTCCAGAATTTCTTCCAGGCCCTTTTATTTTCTTCTGCTACCCGGGTGAAATTATTTTCGGAGACTCCGGGCCTTTTTATTTCTTTTGGAGAAAACTGGCAGGTAAATGAGAAAGTGGTGTCTCCCAAAGGGACGAGTTCAAATTCGTGTTTTTTAAGCTGTTTTAATTTTGCTTTCCCATCCCAGTGGAGGGATACGTAATAAGTAGTAGTATCCAGTATCCTTTTGAAAAGCACATAATGAGAAGTAGAATCCTGAAGGCGTGTTTGATGTTTATCCGGACTGTTCCAGTCGCAGGCGTCCTCCCATTTTCCCGAACCATAAGAAAAATGGATTTTTACGCCCATTTCCCCTTCCTTGAACAGGGCTGAAGTCGCTTTTACGGCAATTTCGTCTTTTTGTTGACTGCTCAGCGTTTTTACCCGGACAGGCTGGTTATCAATGGTAAAGTTGCTGATGATTTCCCCGGTCCAGAGGTCCAGCGTTTGATGGATATTTTTGATCTCCTTCCTTGCCAGGGGAGGAGAACCGGGCTTTTTCAAATCCCAGCCAATACGTCCCAGGTCCAGCCGGTGTGGATTTTCACGAAGCCAGGCAGAGGCATTTTTCTTCCTTTCGGACTTTTTAAAGGTTGTTACATAGGGGATTTCTCTGTCGTGTACCCTGAAGTCTTTGGTAACATCTTTCAATGTATAATGCCTGGGATTGGGGAAGCTGTGCCAGCCCCAGTCGGATTCTGTTCCCAAAGAGACCCCCTTTTTATAATAGACCGGAAACGTTTGCAGCCCTGTTGGATCAACAGTAAAGGCAAAACCGCCATTTCCTACACTCAGAGAAGACATCGTATCAAGGGAAGTAACGGTTACATTGTGACGATGAACCAAAGCGTAGCGATCAATTTTATGATTATCTTTTTTACTGTCTGAATTTTTAGTTTGGCAGGCCGTAGCAATCCATAAAATTGAAAATGGGAGGATACAAATAATGGGATTTTTCATGCGTATTTCTTTTGGCAGGAGCGGGCAAATGTAGCAACGATGTTTAATTTAACTGTCCTGTAGTATCCCGCTTTCTCTGATTTATGCGCTTCTGTTTTTGGCCCGGCATCGTTGCCGGGAACGATTGCGTAGAAAAAAAGGAGAGAATATTTGGTAGTGATAAGGTAACAAAGTAGAATTACATCCAAATTAGGATAATAATTTTATCGGAAAGAAGTAAAAACCGGCTCGGCTGCCTACAAAGGCGCTATTGAGGTATTTATTAATATGCGATCTAATGATTAGAAGGGGTAAAACATACATATTGGTCTTTCTTTCTGTTATCCTTTATTCGTCTGCACTCAAGGCGCAAGACCGGATAGACATTAAACCCCGAATACTCATCAGTACCGATATTGGTGGTACGGATCCGGATGACAATCAGTCGATGATCCATTTTCTCATGTATAGCAACTTATTCAAAACAGAGGGGCTGGTTTCCTCTCCTTCTTATGGGCAGGGAAGCAAACAGAATATTTTAGAGATGATTGATCTCTATGCAAAAGATTTACCAGAATTAAGAAAACATGCAGATGGATTTCCTTCTCCTGATTATTTACGAAGCATTACTAAACAGGGAAAAGGGGAAGAGGCGCCGTTTAAAGGCTATTCTGAGGCTACCGAAGGTTCGGACTGGATCATCAAATGTGCCCGAAAAAAGAGCAAGCATCCGTTGTGGATTTTGGTTTGGGGAGGACTGGAAGATTTAGCTCAGGCACTGCATGATGCGCCTGATATCGAAAAAAATATAAAGGTGTATTGGATTGGTGGCCCCAATAAGAAGTGGAGTACGAATAGCTATGCTTATATAGCTGAGCATTATCCGAATTTGTGGTTTATTGAGGATAATTCTTCTTACAGAGGTTTTTTCCTGGATAAGAATGCCCCCGAAAATTTTAAAAACGACAATTATTACAAATATTATATTAAGGGCGCCGGGTATATGGGGCGTGCATTTAAAAATTATTACGGAGGAGCTATCAAGATGGGGGATACCCCCTCTCTTCTGTACTTAATGAATGGACATCCTGATGATCCTTCTGGCGAAAGCTGGGGAGGAAGTTTTGAGAAAATAAATTACAGTACCAGAACCGTCTTTAACCACACGACAACGAGTACAGATACGGTCCCGGTATATTCCTTAATTGAATTTCATTTAAAAGGTCCTGTTTTAAATTTACCTGAAGATTCAGGTTGCTTCACTCTCTCAGTACAATCCGGTATGGGTGTGCAGAAATGGACCGGTTATTATTTGGGGGATGGAAATTATGCCGTGAGATATGCTCCTAAAAAAGCCGAAATTTTGAAATATCAGATTACTTCTGACCTGAAAGGTTTTAAAAGTAGGAGCGGACAGCTGGTGGTGAAGAATGTATGGCCCGGATATCCCGGGAGTAGCTCTTATGCTTTAGGAAATCATTGGTTTACAGACCGCGGCGCTGCCGATTTGTTTGTTGGAGAATGGCAGGGAGCAAAAACTGTTTCAAAATGGCGTGACGAGGTTTTAGAAGATTGGGCAAAAAGATGGAAATGGCTTCAGTAACCTTTTCTTTTAGCGATAAATACCAATCCTGACTTTTGTAGTAAACTTGTATTTTTTTATTTTGAGATTTTTTATTTTATGAAAAAACTTTCATTTCGTACTTATTTATTTTTTCTCCTGGCGGGATTAATTTGGAGCGGCTGTAATCCGTCATCATTGGGAGGCGCCCGGGGATGGGACCAACTTCCGGCTATTCTTGATCAGATTGAAGCCCCAACTTTTCCCGATAGGGATTTTTCTGTTTTAGATTATGGCGCTCCAAAAGGAGACAGCCTCGCTAATTGTCTGCCGGCTATCGCTAAAGCCATCGATGAATGCAACAAAGCCGGTGGAGGCCGGGTTGTAATTCCCAGGGGAACCTGGTTGGTGAAGGGACCAATTCATTTAAAAAGTAAGGTCAATTTACATCTGGAAGAAGGTGCAACTGTAAAGTTTAGCACGAATCCGACGGATTATTTACCCTTGGTACTCACCCGTTACGAGGGCATTGAATTGATGAACTATTCTCCCTTGATTTATGCATACCAACAAAAGAATATTGCGGTAACGGGAAAAGGTACTTTCAATGGCCAGGCTGATAACAACCATTGGTGGAATTGGGTAAAGGCCAAAAGGTTTGGATGGAAAGAAGGAATGCCCTCCCAGAGTGATTCTGCCAACAGACCGGAACTTTCCAGGATGGCGGCCAAAGGTATTCCGGTCGAAGATCGAAAGTTTGGCAAGGGTCATTATTTAAGACCTTCTTTTCTGGAGGTGTATGATTGTGAGAATGTGTTGATAGAAGGCATTACTATTCGCAATACACCCTTTTGGATTTTGCATCCCACTTTAAGTAAGAATGTTACTATTGATGGTGTTACAACAATCAGCTACGGACCTAATAACGATGGATGTGATCCTGAATCTTGTGATGGGGTATTGATTAAAAACTGCCTTTTTAATACGGGAGATGATTGTATTGCTATCAAAAGTGGTCGGGATGAAGACGGCAGAAGAATAAATGTGCCTGCAAAGAATATCATTATTGAGGATTGTGAAATGAAAGATGGTCACGGCGGGGTTGTAATTGGTAGCGAAACCTCCGGAGGTGTAGAAAATATATTTGCAAGAAATTGCCAAATGAGCAGCCCAAATCTGGATCGTGCTATTCGGATTAAATCCAATTCTTTTAGAGGAGGGGTATTGAAGAACTTTTATTTTAAAGATATTGAAGTAGGAGAGGTGAGGGAGTCGGTAATCAGGATTAATATGTTCTATTGGGATGAAAATGGAAATTATCCCCCGACCTTAGATAGTGTTTTTATTGATCATGTAACCAGTCAGAAAAGCGAGTATGCTATCAATATAGAAGGACGAAAAGATAAGCCGGTTAGCAACATTTTTATTAGCAATTGTGATTTTAATAATGTGGAAAAGGATAATGTGATAAAAGAAGCAACCAACGTGAAAATAACGAATACGATTATTGATGGCAGAAAGGTAACTTTAAATGAATAGGGATTAAATGAGCTATATGAAATATTTAAAATCGAGGTACATTCTATTGCTCCTGTGTGTGGTCGGACTAACTTCTATGGTCATAGTGCAAAAACCGCATGGGAAAATTATTTGTTTCGGAGATTCTATCACGCATGGCGCTAAGGTAGATGGGAATAGCTGGGTG
Source organism: uncultured Chitinophagaceae bacterium (assembly GCA_964422465.1). Lineage (GTDB taxonomy): Bacteria > Bacteroidota > Bacteroidia > Chitinophagales > Chitinophagaceae > FW021-bin31. Next base: position 17,038 of record CAYRBD010000034.1, on the reverse strand, counting down.
TGGATATTGGGGCAACAGCATCATGAAAATGTAGCATTTATCAATGAGGGGAGGAATGGACGAAAAACGGCAGATAAAAAAGAGTTGTTACCGGTGCTGAAAAAGTATCCCGAAGCTACCTGCTATCTGATTTTTCTTGGAGTGAATGATCTGAAAAATGGAAATGAAATGATGGTTGAAGATTGCATACAAAATATGAAGTGGATGATTGAGCATATCAGGGCTGCTAATCCGGATGCAAAAATAGCGCTCTTGTCACCTACGGATATTAATATCAGTATTATGACTCAACTTAACAAGGACAAGCATTATAATGAGAATACAAAAAAATCGTTAAAGAAGTTAAATGAAAAATATAAATTGCTTGCTAAGAAGGAACATATTGGTTTTATCTCTCTATTACATGTAGTTTCCAAGCCCAACTATGCGGATGGGTTACACCCCAATGTAGCCGGGCAAAGAGAAATAGCGAAAGCGGTATGGAGCGGACTCAAAAATTTATATTAAACAATGAATAGAATAATTAGACGACTATTTTTTGCGTCTTTGACGCTACTTTACCTTCCTGTTTCAGCACAAAACCAAGATGTCAGTGTAAAACCGGATGCTAAGGGACGGAAAGTGGATATTTCTATTGGGGGAGCGCCCTTTACGACCTATTTATTCCCCGATACATTGGAAAAACCTATCCTTTATCCTATCCATGCAGCTAATGGAGCTGTGATTACCCGTGGATTTCCTATTGATCCACAACCGGGTGAGCCCACCGATCATCCACACCAGGTCGGAATGTGGTTTACTTATGAAAATGTAAATGACCTGGATTTTTGGAATAATTCCTATGCCATTCCGGCGGATAAAAAATCCGATTATGGCTGGATACGTCAGCAGAAAATCCTGAGAACTGAAAGTGGTAAAATTGGGATTTTAAAAGTGGCAACCAATTGGGAAAATCAAAAAAAGAAGACGCTTTTAAAAGAAGTAACCACCTTCCGGTTTAGCGGAAATAAACATCAGCGAATCATTGACCGGACCACTCAATTAACGGCAGTTGTTCCGGTTACTTTTAAAGATGTAAAAGATGGATTATTAGGCCTGCGTGTAGCGAAAGGGTTGCAAATGCCCAATGGGAATTACCTGACAAGCGAAGGAAAAACCGGCGACAGCGCCTGGGGCACACGTGCCAGATGGTGTATGCTTTATGGTGAATTAGAGGGACAAATGACCAGCATTACCATTTTTGATAATCCTGATAATCCGGGCTATCCCACCTATTGGCATGCGAGAGGTTATGGTTTATTTGCAGCTAATCCGCTGGGGGAGAAGGTGTTTTCCAATGGTAAACAGACAATGAACCTTCACTTGAAACCGGGGCAGGCGGTAACTTTTCGTTATCGGGTTATTATTAATACGGGAAAGATTCCATCAACTGACGAGTTAAACAAAGAAGCAGATGATTTTGCCGGAAAACCGTTGACCTTATGGTATAATAAACCGGCGGATGGTTGGACTGAGGCGCTTCCTATTGGCAATGGCCGCCTTGCTGCGATGGTATTCGGGGGAGTCAGCGAGGATCGATTACAGTTAAATGAAGGAACAATCTGGGCTGGGGAGCCCGGAAATAATGTACCTCATGAAGAGGTGTTTGATTCTATTCAAAAAATAAGAAGATTATTATTTGAAGGGAAAAACCTGGAAGCACAAAGGCTCTCCAACCGTACTTTTCCGCGGGAAGCACCTCCTGATAACAATTATGGAATGCCCTACCAGACGGCCGGAAGTCTTTATATTCAGTTTCCCAATCAGAAGAAAGTAAGCAATTATAAAAGAGACCTTGATATTCGCAATGCTGTTGCGCATGTATCTTACCAATCTAATGGCGTAAATTATAAAAGGGAGTATATCGCCTCTATTCCCGATCAGGTTATTATGGTGCGCCTGACTGCTGACCAGCCGGGTAGTATTTCTTTTGATCTTAATTTGAACACGCCTTTTCAGAAATACCAGGTAGAGACAAAACAGGGCAGGCTTATTTTGTCCGGGGTAACCGGTTCGCGGGATAACAAAAAAGGGAAGGTTCATTATCAGGTTCAGGTATATCCCAAAATTGAAGGAGGAGCAATAAGGGCTACCGACAGCAGTCTGAAAATACGCAAAGCAAATAAGGCTACGGTTTATCTTTCTATTGCAACTAATTTTATTAATTACAAAGATTTAAGTGGCAATGCTTCTGAAAAGGCCTCCGGTTTTTTGGAAAAGGCGCTTAATAAAGATTATATCCTGGCAAAAGAGGACCAGATCACCTGTTATAGAAAATATTTTGACAGGGTTTCTCTGGATTTGGGAACTACGGAGGCCGCAAAAAAGCCTACTGATATACGTATTGCTCACTTTAAAAAGGAGAAAGACCCGGCTTTACCGGCTTTATTTTTCCAGTTTGGTCGATATTTATTGATCACGAGTTCGTATCCGGGTAGCCAGCCCGCTAACCTCCAGGGAAAATGGAACGCTCAACTGAATCCGCCCTGGGATAGCAAATATACAGTTAATATCAATACGGAAATGAATTATTGGCCGGCAGAAGTAACGGGATTGTCCGAAATGCATCAACCCCTTTTTGATATGTTGAAAGACCTTTCGGTAACGGGCAGGGAAAGCGCCTCTAAAATGTATCATGCGAGAGGTTGGAACATGCATCACAATACGGACTTATGGAGAATTACGGGTCTTGTAGATGGTGGATATTATGGAATTTGGCCGATGGGAGGCGCCTGGCTCACGCAGCAAATCTGGCAGCATTATCTTTTTACAGGCGATACTGCTTTTTTAAGGGATTATTATCCGGTATTAAAAGGCGCCGCAGCATTTTATGTGGACGTATTGCAGGTGGAGCCGGAACATCACTGGCTGGTGGTAAGCCCTTCCATGTCACCGGAACACAGTTATATGCATAAAGACGGAGTTTCGGTGGATATTACGTATGGGACTACAATGGATAACCAATTGGTTTTTGATGTCTTCTCACATACTATTGCTGCGGCCAAAATACTGGAAAGAGATCAATCCTTTTCAGATACGCTTCAACAAAAAAGAGACTCCCTTCCGCCCATGCAAATCGGACAATATGGCCAATTGCAGGAATGGATAAAGGACTGGGATAATCCCAATGATCACCACCGGCATGTGTCTCACTTATATGGCTTGTTTCCGGGAAACCAAATATCTCCATTCAGGAACCCCAAATTGTTTGAAGCCGCCAGAACCTCTTTAATTCAGCGGGGAGATGTTTCCACGGGATGGTCTATGGCCTGGAAAATAAATTTGTGGGCGCGCCTGCTGGATGGCAATCATGCCTTAAAATTGTTAAAGGATCAATTAAGGCTTCCGGAAGAAGGACAAAGCGGTGGTGGCACTTATCCGAATCTTTTTGATGCCCATCCTCCTTTTCAGATTGATGGGAATTTTGGCGGTACGGCCGGTATTGCCAATATGCTGTTGCAAAGTGATGGCGGCAGTTTGTTTATCCTTCCGGCGCTACCGGATGAATGGGGTAGCGGCGAGGTGAAGGGGCTGAGAACCGTAGGCGGTTTTATCGTGGACATTGCATGGAAAGAGAGGAAATTAACCAGGTTGACTATCCATTCTACCATCGGAGGAAATTGTAGGATCAGGACGTACGACCCGGTACAGATGGAAGGGAAATTTTCTCTGGATACCACCTTATTGCCCAATCCATTTTTTAAGATACCTGATGTAAAAGCTCCGCTTGTTTCGCCGAGAGCCAACTTGAAAGGATTGCAATTAGATAAGACCTATGTGTATAGTTTTGAAACGAATCCGGGAGAAACCTATCATATAAAACTAAAGAAAAAGTGAAAATAAATCTTGCTCCTATACTTATTTTATGTAGTATCCTTGGCTTTACCTTTGCAACAAGTGCACAGTACAAAAATAAAATTATCGTGGCTAAAGATGGCAGTGGTGATTTTACCAGCATCCAGAGAGCGGTCGAATCCTGCAAATCCTTTCCTTATGATCGGATTACGGTTTATATCAAAAACGGAGTGTATAGAGAAAAGATTAGAGTACCGGCATGGAATACTAAATTATCTTTTATTGGAGAAAATGCAGATAGTGTTATCCTTGTTCATGCGGATTATTTTAATAAAATCAATAGAGGGCCAAACAGCACCTTTTATACCGCGACTTTAATGGTTCAGGCCAATGATTTTCACGCTGAAAATCTAACCATTCAAAATGATGCCGGTCCGGTTGGACAGGCGATTGCTCTGGATGTGGAAGGGGATCGCTGCTCCTTTGTCAATTGCAAAATGTTGGGGAACCAGGATGTAATTTATGCGGCGGGGGAAAATGCAAGACAATATTTCAAAAATTGCACTGTTTCCGGAACGACCGATTTTATCTTTGGTGAAGCAACGGCTTTATTTGAGGGTTGTACCATTATTTGCAAGGCTAATTCATACATAACTGCAGCATCCACCCCTGAAAGCGCTGCTTATGGTTTTGTTTTTAAAGATTGTGAGATAAAAGCGCTGCCGGAGGTTGACAAGGTTTTTCTGGGACGGCCCTGGCGGAGGTATGCAAAGACCGTATTTATTAATTGTAGAATGGGCGCTTTCATCAGGTCGAAAGGCTGGGATAATTGGCGGAATCCGGACAATGAGAAAACCGTATTTTACGCGGAATACCATTCTACCGGCCCCGGCGCAGCCACCAAAGAAAGGGCTAAATGGGCCGTTCATCTGTCGAAAAGACAAGCTGAAGATTATACAGTACAGAATATCTTTACCGTTAATAAGCAAACATGGAATCCGGGGAAAAAATGAGGTTGCCATGGAGGCACAGAGAAGCACAGCGGAAATAAAGTTTAATAAAATAAAAATTGAGATTATGAAAAAAGGTATTGTTGCGCTTGTTACTGTTTTGTTATCTACAAGTTGGCTCTCCTTGCAGGCACAGGTACATAAAGGAAATTCTACTCATACTTCTGAAGCTTGGGTTCCTGATTTAGAGAATGGAAAATATAGAAACCCGGTTATTTTTGCAGATTATTCTGATCCCGATGTGTGCAGAGTGGGTAAAGATTATTATCTGGTAGCCTCCAGTTTTGATGCCGTTCCCGGGTTGCCCATCTTGCATTCAAAAGATTTGGTAAACTGGACGATCATCGGACATGCGCTTCAACGTCAGCCTCCCTATAAACATTTTTCCAAAACACAGCATGGCAATGGCGTGTGGGCGCCCGCCATTCGTTATCATAATGATTCCTTCTATGTCTATTATCCGGACCCTGATTTTGGCATTTACCTGGTGAAGGCCAAAGACCCGGCCGGATCATGGACAAAGCCTTTGCTGGTGCAGGCCGGTAAAGGCCTTATTGATCCCTGCCCGCTCTGGGATGAAGACGGGAAAGCCTATATGGTATATGCCTTTGCAGGCAGCCGCGCCGGAATAAAGAGTGTGATTGCTATTAATGAAATGAATGAAGCCGGAACTAAATTTTTAGGTAAAGGAGTAATTGTCTATGATGGTCATGGAATTGATAACACAATAGAAGGGCCTAAGCTGTATAAACGGAATGGTTATTATTACATCTTTGCTCCTGCCGGTGGGGTAAAACCGGGCTATCAGACAGTATTGCGCTCAAAAAAAATTTACGGCCCTTATGAACGGAAGGTGGTCATGCATCAGGGAAATACGACCATCAACGGCCCGCATCAGGGCGCCTGGATTACAACCCCTGATGGGAAACAGGATTGGTTTATCCACTTTCGGGACATGGATGCTTATGGTCGGGTGACTTACCTGGAGCCTATGAAGTGGATAGATAACTGGCCCTTGATTGGCATAGACCAGAATGGAGATGGCATTGGCGAACCCGTGGAAACTTATACTATGCCACAGGTAGGAAAGAAATACCCCGTTGCTGTTCCACAAACCTCTGATGAATTTAATGAAGGAGCTTTGGGTTTGCAATGGCAATGGCAGGCCAATCCGAAGGCTACCTGGATGTTTATGACCGGGAAGGGAAATCTGCGTCTATATGCCCAACCGGTAAAAACTACCTGGAAAAATTATTGGGATGTTCCCAACATCCTGATGCAGAAATTCCCCGCCGATCAATTCACGGCTACCGCCAAACTCACTTTCCATCCCTTGCAGGAGGGAGACCGGGTAGGATTTATTATCATGGGGATGAGTTATGCTTATCTTTCACTGACCCAAATAAATGGTAAACTGCATCTGGCTTATCATTTTTGTGAAAATGCAGAGGAGAGGATGCCTGATCACAACCAGGAAATCAAAACGTTATCTGATAGTACTATTTATTTCAGAGTACAGGTCAATAAAGGCGGAGTTTGTCAATTTAGCTATAGCCCGGATGGCAGGCAGTTTACCCCGGTAGGGGAATCCTTTACAGCTGCGCCGGGTAAATGGATCGGCGCCAAAATTGGCTTGTTTTGCAGCAGCATGAACAAGATCAATGACTCGGGATATGCCGATTTTGACTGGTTTAGGATAAGTTCTGGAAATGAATCATTAAATTAAAAAGGTGGAAAAAAGATATTTTTTATTCATATTGTCCCTGGTCGCATATACTTCTGTTTATGCACAAACTTCCTATAAGGTATTAGACTGGCAATCCAATACAACATTGTATAAATATCTTACCCATGTTCTACACAAGCAATATGTGCATAGAGACAGCCTTCTTCATGAGGCGTTGAAGCAAAATACCCTGTCGGAATATCAGGCGGATTGCAGGAAAAACTACCTCAATATATTGGGGCCTGTTCCTGAAGAAACGCCTTTAAGTGCACAGATAACCGGGACTATTCAGCGGGCAGGCTACCGGATAGAAAAAGTAATATACGAGAGCTTTCCGAATCATCACGTAACTGCAAATTTATATGTCCCGGATGGAAAAGGTCCTTTTCCCGGGGTTTTACTTTTTAACGGCCATGAAGCTACTGCCAAGGCAACGATTACCTACCAGCAAACGGCCATTCTTTTTGCCCGGCATGGTTTTGTTGTTTTATCCATCGATCCCATTTCCCAGGGAGAAAGATTTCAGTTGACGGATAGCGAAGGCAGGCCATTGTCCCGGGGAGGCACTACGGGCCATACCTTGCTGGCTTCCGGATCGAATTTAGTGGGAACTAATGTGGTAGCTTATCAATTTTGGGATAATAAGCGTGGGCTTGATTACCTGTGTTCTTTAAAAAAAGTGGATACTTCCCGCCTGGGATGCCTTGGAAACTCCGGCGGAGGAACGCAGACAGCCTATTTTATTCCCGCGGACCCACGCATTAAGGTGGCTGCTGTTTCCAGTTATATTACACGCCGGGAAAGAACCCTGGAGCTATTGGGCCCACAGGATGGCTGCCAGTGGTTGCCGGATGAAAGTAAAGCCGGACTGGATATTAGTGATTACCTGGTTATGTTCGCCCCTAAACCGGTACTGATATTGGCTGGCCGTTATGATTTTGTAGATTACAACGGGACCAGGGATGTGTATAGAGAATTGAAAAAAGTTTATCAAAAACTAAATCATCCGGATAAGGTAAAATTGTTTGCCTACGATAACGGGCATGGAATTCAAAAACCCAAGCAGGAGGTTGCCGTACAGTGGTTTCGCAGGTGGCTATATAAGGATAGCGCTCCGGTTATCGAAGATATCCTCCCGACTTTATCACCGCACGAATTAAATGCAACTAAAACGGGCCAGGTTAATACTGATTTTAAAAATGAAATGAATATCCAGGACCGGAATCTTGACCTGGCAGAGAAATGGAAAGCGGAGAGGGAAGACTTTTTAAAGCAGGCTTCACAAAAAGAGATCCAAAATAAGCTAAGAGCGCTTCTACGTATAACGCCAAACCCTGCAACAATAGATACGCAACAAATGGGCCATTTTAGAAAGGCCGGATACCTTTTCGAAAAACTCATTCTGCGGAAAAAGGGACAACCTCCTATACCTTGTTATTTGTCTGATGGTGGAAATAAGCCCACTTCAAAAAGGGTCATTATTTTAGATAAAGCAGGGAAACAAGCCGTGCTACAAAATGACAGCTTGATAAGATCACATTATGAAAATGGGGACCTTCTGCTTTTGGCCGATTTGCGGGGAATGGGGGAAACCGCGGACAATCCTGTCGATAATCCTAAAAAATATTACAACTCGGAATACCGTAACGCCATGCTCGCTTTATTTGTTGGCAGACCGTTGCCTGGGCAGCGGGTAGAGGATATCGCCACACTCATAAATTATGTAAAGTCTGTGCCTGAATTTAATCGGCTTCCAATTGAAATACAAGCTTCCGGGCCCGCTGCCGAGGCTGCATTATTGGCGAAGGTTTTAGATGATAGAATTAATCATCTGGTTCTATTGGATTCCCTTCCTTCTTTTATGGATTTATTAAATAACCCTATCCTGAAAGAACAATATTCCTATGTTATCCCGGAAGTTTTACGCTATTTTGATCTCCCGGATTTAATAAAATATGCAGGTATGGAGAAAGTGGTGGAATGAACTTATCCTGGCAACGATTGCGTAAATATTGGGTCTAATATTCGATTGTTATCCATTTATATCTTTTAATTTCGCCTAAATAAGATAAAAATATCCTGATTATGAAAATAAAAATTGAATCGATTGAGGCCCGGGATATCCGGTTTCCCACGAGTAGAAATTTGGATGGATCGGATGCCATTAATAAAGACCCGGATTATTCGGCAGCTTATGCCATTATTAAAACGAATGATTCTTCTCTGGAAGGACAGGGGTTTACCTTTACCGAAGGACGTGGAAATGAGTTGTGTGTAGCAGCTATTCGTTCTTTATCCTATTTATTAATCGGCAAGTCTCTGGATGAAATTACATCTGACATGCGGGGATTTTGGCAAACAATGACCGGCGACAGTCAGTTGCGCTGGCTGGGTCCGGAGAAGGGAGTGATTCACATGGCTACGGGCGCACTGGTAAATGCAGTATGGGATTTATACGCTAAGAAGGAAGGGAAGCCCTTATGGGAACTGGTTTCCGACATGAGTCCGGAACAATTAGTGGGTTGCATAGATTTCAGATATATTACGGATGCCATTACGCCTGATGAAGCTGTTGCTCTCCTTTATAAATTGGAGGATTCCAAACAAGATCGGGTAGATTACTTATTGAAGAAAGGTTATCCGGCATACAATACTTCTGCCGGGTGGCTTGGTTATTCGGAGGATAAGATTCGGCGTTTGAGTCGGCAGGCTAAAAGCGAAGGGTGGACACATCTGAAGATGAAAGTAGGGGCAAACATTGAAGAGGATGTAAGAAGGGCTCAAATCATCAGGGAGGAAATAGGAGATGAGATGAAACTGATGATGGATGCCAATCAAAATTGGGAAGTCAATGAAGCCATAGAAAACATTAAACGACTATCTGAATTTGACCCCTGGTGGATAGAAGAGCCGACCAGTCCCGACGACATTGCAGGTTTTCTAACCATCACTCAGGCTGTAGCGCCTATTAAGGTTGCTACTGGAGAGCATGGACAGAACCGGGTTATTTTTAAACAATTCCTGCAGAGTGGCGCTATTGGTATCTGTCAGATAGACAGTTGCAGGGTAGGTGGAGTAAATGAAGTTTTGAGTATCTTATTGATGGCAGCAAAGTTTAATGTACCTGTTTGTCCCCATGCAGGAGGGGTCGGTTTATGTGAATATGTACAGCATCTCTCCATGATAGATTATATTTCCATTAGCGCTACAATGGAGAATCGCATTACTGAATATGTAGATCATCTTCATGAACATTTTGTAGATCCTGTAACCATTAAAAATGGGCGGTATATGGCCCCAACTGCCCCCGGATACAGCGCTACGATGAAGCCTGAGTCTATGAAAACGTATGCTTTCCCGGATGGGGAGGCATGGAAATAGAATTTTAGCTACCTTTATAAAAATTCTGAAAAATAATTAAAAGTATTTTAATGAGAGATAAAACGTTTATTCTTGCGGATGATTTGGCTTGGGAAACGACAGACCCCGGAGTAAAAAGGAAGATTTTAGGATATGATGATCATTTGATGTTGGTTAGTGTTCAGTTTGAAAAAGGGGCAATCGGGCCTTTACACCACCATCCTCACAGGCAAGTCTCTTATGTGGAGAGCGGTACCTTTGAAGTGAATATTGGGGGTGAAAAAAGGAAATTGAAGAAGGGAGACAGTTTTTTTGTAGCCTCTGATATAGAACATGGAGTTACTGCTTTAGAGGCCGGTTGTTTATTGGATGTTTTTACCCCTTATAGGGCAGACTTTCTTTGAGATAGACTTAGCTAAAAAGGATATCTTTTCCCATGGTTTTTTTATAGGAAATCATCAATATGATTAATATTGGATTTGATGGTATTCACTACCTCTTCCATCCGTCCGTCCATGAGCATTTTGGTCATGGAGGTGGCAAAACCTTTCATTTGCTTCCATTCTATGTGAGGTGGAAGAGCCAGAGCTGCCGGGTCAGTTAGTACATTTACCAGCACGGCTCCTTTGGTGTTCATCGCTTTTTTGAGTCCTTCTTCTACCTCTTCAGGTTTCCGGACCGTCATGCCTTTGATACCCATAGCCTCGGCTAGTTTCTCAAAATCGGGATCCACCATATCGGTTTCCCAGTCCGGAATCCCTGCTACCTGCATTTCCAGTTGCACCATGCCGAGCGAACGGTTGTTAAAAATGATCAATTTTACAGGGAGCTTGTACTGGGCAATTGTCATAATATCTCCTAACAACATGGAAATCCCACCGTCACCACACATAGCCACCACCTGCCTGTCCGGACAGGCCAGGGCAGCACCAATGGCCTGGGGCATGGCATTAGCCATCGAACCGTGTACAAAAGAACCTAGCATATCTCTTCCCTTTTTGGCTTGAATATAACGGGCTCCCCAGACACAGCACATGCCGGTATCTACACAAAAGACAGCATCTTCAGAAGCCACTTTATTCAGGACAGCTGCTACATATTCCGGGTGAATCTTGTTCTTTTTACCGCGGTGGTGTTCTACATTTTCATTCAGGTGCTCCAGTGTTTTTTTGTAAATAGCCTTTTGGGTCTTTAAGAAATCTTCTTCCTTCTTTTCATTTATCAGGGGGAGTAGCGCTTTCAGCGTCTCCTTAATATCGCCCGTTAACCCCATATCCAGTTGAGCCCTTCTGCCCAATCGCTCAGGCTTGAGGTCTATTTGAATAATTTTGTTCTTATCAGGCATGAAAGGGGTATAGGGAAAATCGCTACCTAATAAAAGCAATACATCTGCATCATGCATGGCCTCATATCCGGATGTTAGCCCCAATAGCCCGGTCATCCCTACCATATTAGGATTGTCATATTCTACTTCCATCTTTCCCCGGTAGGAATAAGCCACGGGGGCCTTTAATTTTTTTGAAAGAGCGATGACTTCTTCATGGGCTCCTTTACAACCATAACCACAGAATAAAACAATGTTTTTCTCCTTGTTAATTATTTTTGATAAGGCCTTTAATTCTTCCTCTGAGGGCCGGATCACCGGATGGGGATTAAAAGTTTTTAGAGAAGAATGACTGGGTGCCGTGTCCATAGCGGCTACATCTCCCGGTAAGCCGATCACGGCGACACCACCAATTTGTCTGGCATGTTGCATACCCGCCTGCAACATACGTGGAAATTGTTCCGCATTGAAAGCAATCTGGTTGTACAAACTGCAGTCGTCAAATAACTTTTTGGGGTCTGTTTCCTGATGATAATCCATTCCAAACTCGCGACTAATGCAAGTGGAAGCTATTGCCAGAACAGGGGCGCCGGAACGATGAGCATCATACAATCCATTTACCAGATGCACATGCCCCGGCCCACTACTGCCGGCACAGCAGGTTAGCTGACCAGTTAGTTGTGCTTCCGCTCCTGCAGCATAAGCGCCTGCCTCCTCATGGCGAACGTGTATCCATTCAATCCGTTTATCCCTTCTAATCGCATCATTTACTGGATTTAAACTATCTCCCGTAACGGCATAAATTCTTTTTACTCCTGCTTCCACCAACATTTCCACCAATTGTTCTGATACTTTTTTTGCCATGCTTTTTTGTTTTGGATTAGAAAAAATGTGTTCTTCCAAAGGGCTTCGGAAGCTAAAGGTACAATAATTTCAGCGAGTTTAAACGATTTGATAAACAATATATTAGGCGGTTTGGCATAGTAGTTGATTATTAGAACATAATTTTAATTTAAAAAAACAAGATGATGAAACGCGTATTGAACCCCAAAATTTTTATCATAGGTTTGGCAGTTGTTACCCTATTCGGCTGTGGCAAGCCTTTAACAAAAACTCAAAAAGGAGCGGCAATCGGAACCGCCAGTGGTGCTGCAGCCGGCGCTATAGTAGGTAAAGTTGCCGGCAATACGGCATTGGGCGCTATTGTAGGTGCTGCCGTAGGCGGAGGCGCCGGCGCTATTATTGGCCACAAAATGGACCAGCAGGCCAAAGAAATTGAAAAGGAAGTTCCAAATGCCCAGGTAGAACGCTCCGGGGAAGGAATAGTGGTTACCTTTAACAGCAATGTGTTGTTTGGTTTTGATAAATCAGACCTTACTCCTCAAGCCCAAAGTACCATTAATGACTTATATACTATTTTACAGAAATATCCTGATGAGAATGTACTGATTATTGGCCATACGGATGATGTGGGTTCAGATTCCTATAATCAGAAATTATCGGAGAGGAGAGCCTCTTCCACAGCAAATTACCTGATCGGAAAGGGAATTGCTGCCGGGCGGATCACCACAAAGGGAATGGGAGAAACGGATCCCAAGGTGGCAAATGACACCGAAGCACACCGGGCCGAAAACAGGAGAGTAGAATTTGTATTGACAGCCAACGACCAAATGAAAGAAGCCGCTAAACAGGAGGCTAATTCATAAAATAAAAAGAAAATCCTATTTTTTTCAATGGATAAGGTAGCTTATCCAAGGAGACCCACCTGACCGGTATTACTTTGGTCGGATGGGTCTTTTTTATTTTGAGAATTTGAGAAATAGATTTAATCTTAACTTTGTGGTTATGTTACATATTGATATTCTTACGGTACTTCCCGAATTACTGGAGAGCCCTTTTTCTCATTCTATTCTTAAAAGAGCGCAACAAAAAGAATTCCTAACCATCAGGGTAATTAATATCCGGGATTTTACACCTTATAAGCATGGGCAAACCGATGATTATCAATATGGGGGTGGATCCGGAATGGTCATGATGCCGGAACCCGTGGCATTGGCTATTGATAATTTGAAGGAAGAGCGCCAGTATGACGAGGTTATCTTTTTAACCCCTGATGGTGATACTTTAAATCAGCCGATCGCCAATCAATTGTCTTTAAAAAGGAATCTTTTATTCATTTGTGGTCATTATAAGGGTTTGGATGAGCGTATCAGACAGCATTATGTGACCAGAGAAATCTCTATTGGAGACTATGTGTTGTCAGGTGGAGAATTGGCAGCCGCGGTTTTGGCGGATGCAATCGGAAGACTCATTCCCGGGGTTTTAAATAATGAGACCTCTGCCTTGTCGGATTCTTTTCAGGATGGCCTGCTGGCTCCCCCGGTTTATACCCGGCCTGCAGACTTCAGAGGCTGGAAGGTGCCGGAGGTCTTGTTGAGTGGTCATGAAAAAAAGATTGAAGAATGGCGTTTTGAGCAGGCTCTTAAACGAACTCAAGATCGTCGTCCTGATTTATTAAAAGATACCCCCCAAGCGAAGAAAGATTAACTAATCAATTAAAATTCGATGATAATGAAAGCTACACCCTTTATTGAAATACACAAACGCCTGGGCGGAAAGTTGGTTGAATTTGCAGGTTTTGAACTACCGGTATCCTTTACGGGAATTAAAGAAGAACATGAGGCCGTACGTAAGAATGCCGGCGTGTTTGATGTGAGCCACATGGGAGAGTTTTTGATTAGCGGGCCGCATGCCAGAGCTCTTATTCAAAAACTAACCTGCAATAATATTGCAAAAATGAGGGCCGGAAAAGCACAATATAATTGCCTGATTAATGAGAAGGGCGGTATTATAGATGACCTGCTTATCTATTGTCTGGAAGAAGACGTGGCTTATATGCTGGTAGTAAATGCCGCGAATATTGAAAAGGACTGGAATTGGATAAGCAACCACAATACGGAAGGGGCGAAATTGCAAAATATAAGCGACAGCACCTGTCAACTGGCTATCCAGGGCCCTAATGCCGTACAAATTATTTCTGACCTGACCGATATTGATTTGGTTAATATGAAATATTATACTTTTGAGCGTGGTACTTTTGCAGGAGTTGATGATGTACTTGTTAGTGCAACAGGATACACAGGCTCGGGAGGAGTAGAAGTTTATTTTGACAATAAGGATCAAAATGCAGCCAGGGTATGGAATGCAGTTTTTGAAAACTGTGCACAAACAGGTATTGTCCCTGTGGGATTGGGTGCGCGCGACACCTTACGCCTGGAAATGGGGTATTGTCTGTACGGGAATGACATAGACGATACGACCACTCCTCTGGAAGCAGGACTAGGCTGGATTACTAAATTAAATAATGACTATGATTTTATAGGGAAATCTGTTCTGCAAAAACAAAAAGAAGAAGGCCTTTCGCGTAAGCTGGTTGGATTTGAAATGAAAGACAGGGGTATCCCGAGGGAGGGATATGCTATCGTAGATGCGGCGGGAAATAAGATAGGGGCAGTTACGTCCGGTACCCAATCCCCTTCCCTGGGGAAGGCTATCGGCATGGGATATATCAGGAAGGAACAGGCTATATCCGGAACTGAAATATTTATTGAGGTTCGGAATAAGAAACTGCAAGCGGCGGTTTGTAAGATGCCTTTTGAGTAAAAAAAATTAAAATCAAACCCTTACCTGAGTGTAGATTCTCTGACCAGCAACTGCCCTGGAAGAACCACTTCTTCAGGGACAAAATATTTTTTGGTGAGGTGTTTTAAAAGAAGTTTACAACTTTGCATTCCTATTTCTAAGGCAGGTTCAACGATGGTGGTCAGGGTAGGAGAAACGATTAAGGACATCGGATCATTGGTAAAACCAACCACTCCAAATTCCTTTCCTATTTTTATCCCTCGTTTTTTTAGCACCACAATAGATCCGATAGCTTTTCTGTCATTAACTGCAAATATAGCATCCGGGATTTCCTTTTGCTGTAGCAAATGCTCGGTATCTATTTCACCAAAGGGCTGAGAAAATCCTGAATGGATGATCCACTGATTTTTGATGGGCAGGCCGTATTTATAAAGGGCGGCTTTGTATCCTTCAATTCTTTTTTGAGTGATGGTCAGTCCTTTAGGCCCGGTAATATGCGCAATCTTTTTGTATCCTTTTATTATAAGGTGCTTGGTAGCCTGATAGGCGCCGTTAAAATCATCTTGTAATACCCGGGAGGTTTCAATATCGGGTATTATGCGGTCAAAGAAAACAATGGGATAGCCTTCTTTAATCACGTTTTGATAATGTTGCAAGGTATTTGCCCCAAATGAAGTGGATATTAATAAGCCATCGAAGCTGCCTATTGGTAGATTCTGTATAATTTGAAACTCTTTTTCCGGAGAATCATCAGTAAGAAATAAAATGATATTGTAGCCTCGTTTGTAAGCTTCTTCCTGAATGCCGGTAATAACGGTTGAAAAATAATAATTGGTTACCAGGGGGAGAATGATCCCGATGTTGCATGTCCGGCCCTGAGCAAGGCCCCGGGCGCTGTAATTGGGTTTGTAATTGAGTTCAGACACCTTCTTAAGGACTCTCTTTCGGGTTTCCTCATTGATGTCATACGTATCCCTTAGTGCCCTGGATACTGTTGAGACTGAAATGTTTAAACTTTTTGCCACATCTTTTATCGTTGTAAATCTCTCCTTCATGGCGGTGTCAATTATAGAATTAGCGGGCTTATCATCCAAACGCAATGGTAAATATACACCTTTATAAAAGCAACTCCAATATTTTCCTTATTTTTTTGAGAGTATTCCCGAAATGTTCATTTCGAGAACGTTCTCGTAGATTCTTTCTTAAATTGGCTCATGTGCTTATATGTTTATATCAATATGGGTAAGATGACCTAATAGTTGTTATTTATTTTTAAAAGTATAGAAGATTATTTAAGTTTAACCCTAAAATTAAATTGTTATATGGAAAAACGTAGAGATTTTATCAAAAAGACATTGTTAGGTACGGCAGGCTTAACGATGGGAGGTCTTGGTTTCAGCGCCAGGTCTTATGCTTCGATAATGGGGGCTAACGAGCGGATTAATATTGCCGTTATCGGTTTACATGGCAGGGGGCAGGCACATATAGACGCCTGGAGTAAGCTGAAAGACAGTCACAATTTGCGGTTGACTACGATTTGTGATGTGCATGAGGAGTTGTTTCCTTCGCGGTCGAAGATGGTTGAAGATAAAAGCGGTATTAAACCAAAGACGGAGTACGACATGCGCAAGGTATTTGAAGATAAGGATATTCATGCGGTGTCTTTTGCCACTCCAAACTTCTGGCATGCTCTGGGGACGGTATGGGCTTGTCAAGCAGGTAAGCATGTTTATTGTGAAAAGCCGGCAATGCATAATGTATGGGAAGGGCGGAAGATGATTGAAGCAGCAAGAAAATACAACCGGATTGTGCAGGTGGGGTTTCAAAACCGCTCCATTGCCAATGTAAGGGAAGCCATGAAATTTTTGCACAATGGGGGAATAGGGAAGGTATATATGGCTCGTGGTTTGTGTATCAAGCCTCGGGAATCTTTTGGTATTGCGCCAAACAGCGCTCCTCCCAAAACGCTGCGCTATGATCTTTGGCTGGGTCCGGTGACGATGCGTCCATATAATGTCAAAAGAGACCTCTACAACTGGCATTGGTTTTGGGACACTGGCAATGGAGATACGGGTAATCAGGGGCCGCATCAGTTTGATATCGCACGCTGGGGTCTTAATAAAAATGAACATCCTGTATCAG
>CAYRBD010000033.1:0-31707 GCA_964422465.1 uncultured Chitinophagaceae bacterium | reverse complement strand
CAATATTAATATTGGTGCCTGTTTCGCGTTGGATTTCCTGAATCACTTTTCCACCAGGGCCGATAATAGCGCCGATATAATCTTGGTCCACATTGAATTTCTCCACACGCGGAGCCTGTGGTTTGGGTTCAGAACGTGGTGTTTCGATCGTCTGATACATGTGATCCAGAATATGAAGCCGTGCCTTTTTAGCATGCTGCAAAGCTTCCCGCATCACGTCCATGCTGAGGCCATCCACCTTTATGTCCATCTGTGTACCGCAAATGCCCTCGCGGGTGCCGGTAACTTTAAAGTCCATATCACCCAGATGATCTTCATCTCCCAAAATATCGGTTAGAATGGCATATTCTCCATTTTCACCAGAGATCAATCCCATGGCAATGCCACCTACGTGTTTGGGAAAAGGTACCCCGGCATCCATCAGGGCCAGCGAGCCTGCACAAACCGTAGCCATAGAAGAAGACCCGTTGGACTCCAGAATATCGGAAACCAGGCGAACGGTATAGGGATAATCCTCGCCGGGCATAATCTGTTTCAGAGAGCGCTCTGCCAGTTTTCCATGCCCTATTTCACGCCGACCCGGCCCACGCATGGGACGAACTTCACCGGTAGAATAGGGCGGAAAGTTATAATGCAGATAAAATTTTGAATAATTGGAATTGGCGGCATCCTCAACCAGCAACTCATCATCCGGAGTACCCAGGGTAACCGTGGAAAGAGATTGAGTTTCGCCACGGGTAAAAAGGGCGCATCCATGTGGAGAAGGCAGCAGGCCCACTTCCATATCCAGCGGACGAACCTGGTCCAGCGCCCGGCCATCCAGCCGTATTTTTTCTTCGAGGATCATCTTTCTGACAACCTGCGCTTCCAGCTTATCAAAATATTTTCCGGCCACTTTTACGTCATCCGGTTCCGGTTCTTCTCCCAGCGTTTCTACAAAGTCATCCAAGATGCTATGCAGCTTGTCCTGACGTTCAGTCTTTGGAAGGGCTGCTTTAGCTACTTCATAAATCTTTTCCGTAGCAAACTCTGCCAGTTTCTGGTTCAAATCCTCGTTTTCATAAGGCTTCTCGTAGTCGGTCTGTTTGGGTTTAACGCCCACCGCTTCCTGCAATTCTTTTTGTGCAGCTATCTGAACTTTTATGGCCTCATGAGCGGCTTCTATTGCTTTTATCAGGTCTTCCTCATCACACTCTTTACTTTCTCCCTCCACCATCATAATATTTTTCTCCGAGGCTGCCACGATAAATTCCATATCGGCATTTTTCAATTGGGTACGCGTGGGGTTGATCACCATTTCCCCATCCACACGACCGACCCTCACCTCTGAAATGATTTCCTGAATGGGGATATCAGAAACAGCCAGGGCTGAAGAAGCAGCCAGGCAGGCCAAAGCATCGGGTTTTACTTCAGGATCAGAAGAAATCAAATTAATGATCACTTGTACATCACAAAAATAATCCTCCGGAAACAAAGGTCTCAGGGCCCGGTCAACCAAACGCGAAGTTAATATCTCATCACTGGTAAGCCGCGCTTCCCGCTTAAAAAAGGAACCCGGAATACGACCGGCGGCAGCAAATTTCTCCTGATAATCTACAGACAGGGGGAAAAAACTTTGCCCTTCGCGCGGGTCTTTGGTAGCGCATACGCTACAAAATAAAATACAATCTCCCGAACGGACTGTTACAGCCCCATTAGCCTGCCGGCCCATTTTCCCGGCCTCTATCGTGATGGATTGCCCATTTGTTTCAAATGTTTTTGAAATCGCTTGTAAACTCATACAAATAAATTAAATAGTTCATATAATAAATATTCCCAACTATTGCCAGTTGGGAACACATACCTTGGTCAACACTATAAGGAGTTGAAGATAATACACATTTTTATTTCCTAAGGCCTAATTTCTCAATCAGGGCTCGATATCCCTGAAGGTCTGTACGGGAAAGATAAGCAAGTAGCCTTTTTCTCCGGCCTACCATTTTCAGCAACCCCCTGTTGGAAGAGAAATCTTTCTTATTTTCCTTCATGTGGTTTGCAATACCATTAATCCGCGTAGTTAGCAGTGCAATCTGTCCTTCAACAGAACCGGTATTGGTTGCTTTTCCTCCAAATTCTTTAAAAATATCCGCCTTTTGTTCTTTCGTTAAGTATGGCATTCTCTAAAAATAATAAAATTTATACTTTTTTGCGGTGCAAAGGTAATTAAATTATGAAATATAACGACCCAATATAAAATATTTTATGCTTTTCAGGCAAAATTAATGGTTGCGTTGTCCACTACCCGTCCATTTTCAGTTCTTAAAAGTCTGGAAGGGAATTTTTGAAGCACGATATAATCGTGAGTAGCCATGATGATGGCGGTTCCATAATCTTTACTAATCTGAAAAAGCAGTTGCATGATTCCATCGGAAGTTTCCGGATCCAGATTTCCGGTCGGCTCATCTGCCAATATCAACCGGGGCGAGTTGAGTAATGCCCTGGCAATATCAATACGCTGCTGTTCCCCTCCCGAAAGTTCAAAAGGCATCTTGAAGCCTTTGGTTTTTAACCCCACTTTTTCAAGTACATCGTTGATCTTTTCTTCCATGAGCGCTTTATCTTTCCAGCCGGTGGCCCGCAAGGTGAAAGAGAGATTTTCATACACGTTCCGGTCGGTAAGCAGTTGGAAATCCTGAAAGACTACCCCCAGGTTCCTGCGAAGATAAGGAATGGTTTTCCAGTTCAGTTCTTTCAGGTTAAAACCCACCACACTTCCCTCTCCCTCTTCAAGCGGAAGTGCGCCATACAGCGTCTTGAGTAAACTCGACTTGCCGGTACCGGTTCTTCCTATCAGATAGACAAATTCCCCTTTCCCTACCGATATAGTTACATCACTCAATATCAGCGAACGGCCCTGATAAACATTTACACCTTTTAAATCTATCAACTTTTCTTCCATATTCTCATTTCTTGCATAACGCCCCAAAGGTACTTTTTATTTGTGGTCTTAAAATTTTCTCTTTCCTTTGGAATATACAAATATTTTTATGGAAAAAGACCCTAAAAAGGAGGAAACCAACCAAAATGACAATATAAAAGCCATGCAGAAGTTGGTGGAGCTTTCTGAAAAGCGAACCCAAATGGCCGCCGGTAGATCTTACATGAATGCAGAACGCACCCTTTCTGTATGGGTAAGAACCGCTTTGTCCTCCATGATATTTGGAATCGCTATTGACCGTCTGGGGCTCATGTTCAGAGGATTGTCCGAGCATCCGCATTCTATATTTGGACAACCCAGTACCTCTTCTACTATCACAGGGGGCGTATTGGTTCTTTTTTCAGTGCTTATGTCACTAAGTGCCGGAATTCGATTTATCTTTTTTACCAGGGTTTACAAAAAGGAATTCCCAACGCCGGCACATCATAAAGTCTGGCTGCCCGTAACCTATGCCTTCATGGTGGTCTTTTTTGGAATCGTTTTGACCGTACTCATGTGGATAATCGGCTAATTACCCAAATATTTATACTTAAACCTTCGTATTATTCGTTAAAAAGGCTCATTTTTGCAAACTATTTATCTATTCTGTTGATATTAAGTCATTTTTGATGGGATTATTCAATTTTTTAACAAAAGACATTGCAATTGATTTGGGTACAGCCAATACCCTGATTATAAATAATGATGTAGTGGTTGTGGACGAACCCTCCATCGTAGCTATAGAGCGGGCATCGGGCAAGATAATTGCCGTGGGGAAGAAAGCCATGATGATGCATGAAAAAACCCACGAATACCTGAAAACAATCCGGCCATTGCGCGATGGTGTGATTGCAGACTTTAACGGGGCGGAAGGCATGATCCGGGAGCTCATCAAAATGATTTATACCAAAAAACCGCTGTTCACACCCAGCTGGAGGATGGTGATTTGCATTCCCTCCAGCATCACTGAGGTGGAGAAAAGAGCTGTGAGGGATTCAGCCGAGCAGGCAGGCGCCAAAGAAGTTTACCTTATTCATGAACCCATGGCAGCGGCCCTGGGCATTGGTATTGATGTAGAGGAACCGGTGGGAAATATGATCATCGATATTGGAGGCGGCACAACCGGCATTTCCGTTATCGCACTGGCCGGTATTGTTTGCGACCAATCCATCCGAATTGCCGGGGATGAATTTACTTCTGATGTAATGGAGGCACTAAGAAGATACCACAGCCTGCTCATTGGCGAACGTACTGCAGAGCAAATTAAAATTCAGGTAGGTTCCGCCATGAAGGAACTGGACAACCCGCCGGATGACATTCCCGTAAACGGACGTGATCTGGTTACCGGGATTCCCAAGCAAATCATGGTATCCTACCAAGAAATTGCAGAGGCGCTGGACAAGTCAATCTTCAAAATTGAAGAAGCCATCCTGAAGGCGTTGGAAACTACGCCACCAGAGCTTGCATCAGACATATACAGGCGGGGGCTCTACCTGACTGGAGGAGGCGCTCTCCTAAGAGGACTGGACAAAAGGCTTTCTCAAAAAATCAAGTTGCCGGTACATGTTGCTGATGATCCCCTGCGCGCAGTAGTAAGAGGAACCGGCATCGCCTTAAAGCACGTGGGAAGATATCCTTTCTTAATGCAATAATAAAAAGGGGTATCCGTGCGAAATCTGATTATTTTCATAAGACGGTATTTTAGCTTTTTTCTATTCCTGATCTTAGAAATAATCTGCCTGTCTCTTGTTTTTAATTACAATGATTACCAACGAACCTCTTATTTAAATTCTTCCAACAAGGTAAGCGGTTATTTTTTTGACAAAGCTCATATCGTACGGGAATATTTTCACCTTAGGACAATCAATGACAGCCTGAGCAGCCAAAACGCGCAATTGCTCAACCGGCTGCCCTCTTCTTTTTCAAAGCCGGATACCTCTTCGGGTATTCGCTTAGATTCTTTGGGACAAAGGCAATTTCAATATTTCCCGGCCCGGGTGGTCAACAACTCGGTATCCCGTATTCTGAATTACATCACAATCCACCGGGGCAGAAACCAGGGAATCCATCCCGGGATGGGGGTTATCGGCCCCCAGGGGGTAGTGGGCATCGTAAGGAATGTTAGTGACAACTACGCCATCGTCTTATCACTGCTAAACAAAGAAGCCCGGATCAGCGCGCTCTTGCCCCGCAGCGGAAATTTCGGTTCCGTAGTATGGGACATACAGCCTCCGAATCCCCGTTATGGCTCACTGCTTGATATCCCTAAAAATATTCCCGTTTATAAAGGCGATACCGCAGTCACAAGCGGCTATTCTGCCATTTTTCCCCCGGGGCTGACCATCGGCTATATTCAAAAAATTGAAACAGCAAAATCAGATAATTTTTATCATATCAGGCTCCGGTTTGCTACGGATTTTCAATCCCTTCAATATGTTTATGTTATCAAAAACCTAAACGCCGGAGAACAAAAAAACCTGGAGGATAAAGAACACCATGAGTGAATTTTTTAAAAACATATTACGCTTTATCCTGCTTATCTTTTTACAGGTATTCATACTCAATCATATTCTTATTTATGATTTTGTAACCCCGAGCCTGTACCTGCTTTTTATTCTCTTGCTGCCCTTTACGATGCCCCGCTGGGCCGTAATGTTGTGTAGCTTCCTGCTGGGCTTGTGTCTGGATATTTTTATGAATACCCAGGGCATGCATGCTGCCGCCTGCGTTTTGATCGGATACCTCCGCCCTGCCCTCATGAATATCCTCACTCCCCAAAAAGGTTTTGACACTCTTCGCATTACCCCCTCCGTTTCCACAATGGGATGGGCGCCCTTTTTGATATATGCTGCGGTATTGACTTTTATTCATCACATTGTATTTTTCACACTGGAAGTGTTCGATTTCCACGATTTCTTCTACATCTCTTCTAAAATTCTGTTGTCCACCATCCTGACACTGGTGATGATTGCGATATACGAAATGCTTTTTATTCCCTTTAGACCTGTCTCCTGAACTAAAATCGGCTTTTTGATCTTTGCCAGATTGTAATTAGGTTGTAGGTTTGCAGTATTATTCACTTTCCTTCATCAAGTGCATGGACGTAGCTAATCAATCCAGGAAAAATATCCTGCTTTTTATCTTTCTAATCCTTTTTGTTTTAATTGCTATCCGGTTATTTTACATTCAGGTGATAGACAGGAAGTACCGCAAGCTGGCTGCCAATCAGGCTATTAAGAAGGAGACGGTATATCCTTCCCGGGGCTTAATTCTGGACAGGAACGGGAAAGTTTTAGTTAACAACCGGGCCATGTATGACCTGATGGTGACTCCCAATAAGGTAAAAGATTTAGATACCGGTTATTTTTGTCAGTTGCTGGATATCGACACCGCCTATTTCAAAAAACGTATTCATCGCGCTATTGTCAGGAATGGCCGCGTCCGCCCAACTATATTCATGCCCATGCTATCCCGGGAAGTTTATGGCCGGATTCAGGAAAACATGTACCTGTTTCCGGGATTTGAACTGGTAAAACGTCCCGCCCGTTATTATCCCTATAATTGTGGGGCACATCTGTTCGGTTACATCCATGAAGTGGACTCTGCCATGATAAGACAAAGCAATTACTTCTACCAGTCCGGCGACCTGGCTGGAGTAACCGGGCTGGAACGTACCTACGAGCCTATCCTTAGGGGAAAGCGAGGTGTAAGATTTGTTGTAAGAAATGTTTACAACCGGGTAGTGGGTCCTTACGCAAACGGGCAGTATGATACGGCAGCCATTGCCGGAAAAGATATCCGGTTGTCACTGGATGTGGACCTGGAGTTGCTTGGTAAAAAGCTATTGAAAAATAAGATCGGAAGTATTGTGGCCATTGACCCGGAAACCGGCGGTGTTCTGGCTATGGTCAGCAGTCCTGATTATCCTCCTGACATGCTGAGCGGAGCCAATCAGGGTAACAATTACATGAAACTTCTTTTCAATCCCGAAAAACCCCTTTTCAACCGCGCTATACAAGGTGCGTATCCACCCGGATCTACCTTTAAGCCTATTGATGCACTGGTAGCGCTGGATGAAAAAGTGATTACCCCGGCCTATGGCATTCAGTGTACCGGAGCCTATTATGGCTGTGGACGCGTACTTCACTGCACAGAGCACTGGGCAGGGCATTCCAAAAACCTTGAAGATGCCATTACCTGGTCCTGCAATTCTTACTTCTTTGATGTATTCAGAAAAATCATTGATCGCACACACAATCCCTCTCAGGGGCTGATGGAGTGGAACGAATACATGCATGCTTTCGGACTGGGCCACAGGCTGGGGATTGACCTGCCCGGTGAATCTCCCGGAAACATACCCGACACCGCATATTACAACCGGATATTCGGAACAAATCGCTGGAACTCCTGCAATATTGTTTCTTGTGGAATCGGTCAGGGCGAGGTGCTGGAAACACCGCTGCAAATGGCCAATGCGGTATGTATCATTGCCAATCATGGCTATTATTATACGCCTCACCTGGCCTACGCAATTGACGGCGATACCACCCTCTTAAAACCTTTTCATCAAAAGCACGAGGTAACCCACATCCCGGACAATTATTACGAGACGGTCATTCAGGGGATGCGTGGAGTAGTTACCCAGGGAACCGGCCGCTACTCCCAAGTACCCGGCGTGGCCATGTGTGGGAAAACCGGCACGGCCCAAAACCCTCATGGAAAAGACCATTCGCTTTTCACCGCCTTCGCTCCCATGGATGATCCCAAAATAGTCGTGGCCGTTATCGTTGAAAATGCAGGTTATGGCGCTACTTATGCCGCTCCCATGGCCAGCCTCATCATAGAGAAATACCTGAATGATACCATTGCAGACGGGCACAGAACCGCCCTGATGAACAGGATGGAAAATACGACCATCCTCCCTAAAGACGTTATTGAATATCGTAAACTACATGGCCTCATTGGCGATGGAATTACTAAAAAATGAGTACACAAAAAGACATTACATTAACCCGGGGAATTAACTGGAGCCTTATTTACCTGTATGCTTTACTGGTGCTGATCGGGCTGGCCTCCATCTACGCAGTAGAGCACCGGGCAACGGAGAGTTTCTTTTACGTACTCACCCATTCCTCAGGCAATTTCTCAAGACAACTTACCTGGGTAGGGATATCCGTGGTAATGGCTACCATCATTTTGCTCATAGACAGTAAATTTTTCACCGCCACAGCCAATCTTTTTTACCTGGCCGGTATAGTCCTGCTTCTGGCGGTTTTAATCGTTGGACAAGATGTTAAAGGTTCCCATTCCTGGTTAATCATAGGAGGTTTCCGGTTTCAGCCGGCAGAACTGGTCAAGCTCACTACCCTCCTTGCCCTGGCCAAATACCTTTCCAATATGGAGGTGGATTTCAGCAAATTTCGTTCGCGGCTGATCGCATCTGGACTTATTCTGCTTCCCGTAGCCATCATTCTACTCCAAAATGAAACCGGCGTGGCTTTGGTTTATTTCAGCTTCTTCCTGGTATTGTACCGTGAGGGGCTGCCCGGTTCTCTCCTGGTCATCGCCTTCGCATTGATCGTACTGTTGTTGTCTGCCCTATTAGTTGACAAGGTAACCCTGTTCGTGATCTTAACAGTTTTAGCAGGACTGTCTATTTACTTTTTGTATAGAAAAATTGTAAAACGAAAAGCGGTGTTATTTCTTATTATCGGCATCTGGGCATTCTGCTCCACCTTCGTGATGGTAGTGGTGCCTTATACTTTTAACAATGTTCTTCACTCCTATCAGGTAGATCGCATTTATGTGATGCTGGGAAAAGGAGGAGACCGGATGAGCGATTACAATGTCCGGCAGTCAAAGATCGCCATCGGCTCCGGAGGGTTGTTTGGAAAGGGGTATCTCAAAGGGACACAAACCCGCTTCGACTTTGTACCGGAACAAAGCACCGATTTTATTTTTTGTACCATAGGGGAAGATTTCGGATTTGCAGGCAGTCTGGTACTGTTGATCTTATATGGGCTGATGATCTTTCAGATCATTAAAGTAGCTGAGCGACAAAGGTCAGCTTTTAGCAGGGTATATGGTTACGGGGTAGCAAGTGTTCTTTTCTTCCACGTGGTCGTCAACATTGGAATGACCATTGGCGTAATGCCGGTGATCGGTATTCCACTGCCTCTGATCAGTTATGGAGGGTCTTCTTTGCTCTCTTTCACCATGCTGCTGTTTATATTAATTAAGCTGGATATGGACCGGCAAATGATATTGCGATAAAGTGGTAAATGCTACAGCTATGCTAAAATTATCTGTTCCTATTCCTTTTATAAACCTTTCCGCCTCCAATTTGTAAAAAGAACGGATTTTCTTTAAAAGATCGCGGGGTCTGACTCTTTGAAAGGTGAAAAGACATTGAATACTCACTAAAAACAAGGAGGTTTTATCATGAATGACGCATTGAAAACTGAACAGACCGCAATGACTTCTACAGAGCGATCGGGAGTGGTGTCAACCGTAGGCTATCTGTGCATAGCTGCAACATTATGGATGACAGGTATGTTAATGGCAGGCTGGTTCTCCCCCGTTACTCCTCCTGGCCTGGCCACGGGGACTATCTTTGGCATGGGAAGCGCGCTGCTGGTTATCCTGGGCATTCTATCTTTAATTTTTGGACACCGGATGATGGATACCCTTGCTTTTCTTAGCATGGCCGGGCTGTTTTTCAGTCTTAGGGTTGCTCACTTAGACGGCCTGGCAGGCGGACAAACAAGTGCTATATCCGGCTATGTAGGCTGGTTTGCATTGATCTGGGCTGTCTTCTATTGTTATCTATGGATCGCTACATTCGGAGAAAGAAAAAGTACTATCCGGATGTTATTTTTTCTAATCCTCTGGTTAGGCGCCCTGGCCGCTGCAATAGGAGGCTGGATCGGAAGTCAGGGTTTTGAAGTATTGAGTGGTTATCTGTTATTGGTAACCTCAATTCTGGCTTTCATTGTTTCCGCTAAAGAAGTCTTCAGTCACAGCCTGGGCAAACTTGGCGTAAAGGCAAAAGAAAATTCAGCTCCCACTCACACGAATCCGGGGCTGGCTACATCGTAAGACGTAATAAGGCTGTTTTTTTAGATTTTAACACGGCTTGTTCTTTCTAAGAGCAAGCCCTTTTGTTGTTTGTAAAAAGGGCTGTAATTTATTTTACCTTTGCGGTGTTCGTTAATAAAAGTAAATTCATGTCTAAACTCATCCCCCTTTCAGAAGGGGCATTCACGGTGGACCGCAGCAAATCTTTCGTCCCTTTTGAACCTGATGAGGATGAATTATCCGAGCGGCCTTCCGGTTCTCTTCTGGTAGAAGTACAGCCTTTCCTGGTTATCACCGAAAAAGATCACATCCTGCTGGACAACGGCTTGGGGTTTGAAACGGAAAACGGAGACCTGCAAATTTATCAAAAGTTGGAATCCGCAGGCATAGCGCCGGAGAAAATATCAAAAGTTCTTTTAAGCCATCTCCATAAAGATCATACTGGTGGCATCAGCAAAAAAAACGACAAGGGACAACGGGTACTTAGTTTCCCAGAGGCTACCTATTATATAGATAAGAGCGAGTTGGATTATGCTTTGACTCATCCCGGTTCTTCCTATCTTGAAGAAGAGTTGAGCATTCTTTCCCAAAATCCGCAGGTCGAATTGTTAGCGGAGAAGGGCGTCATTGAAGGTTACATAAAGCATGAACGCTCGGGCGGGCATTGTCCTTATCATCAGGTTTTTTGGATTAAAACCAAAGACGAAACCTATTTCTATGGGGGAGATGTTGCCCCTCAGCTTTTTCAGCTCCAGCGCAGGTTTATTGCCAAATATGATTATGACGGGAAAAAAAGCAGAGACTTAAGACAACAATACCTGGAACAGGGAACACAAGAAGGATGGACTTTCCTCTTTTATCATGATATAAAAACCCCTTACAAAAAATTTGAAAAACCACCAGGTTTATGAATAAGATTATCAAAAAACCAATCAAAGAGCTGGGTTATCACTTTGTAGAAGCTAAATATCTGCCCAAAGGGCAGGACGAGTATTATTTGAGAAACAGGCAAAATGCAGAACGACCCGGGGATAAATCCTACCGACATTTATCTGCAAAAGAACTGGAGACCCTGGTCAAGAATAACAATACTTCCGATAATTGGAACAACATCTGGGTAACGGATTTTTTTGAAGCGGGTCTGGTAAAGCAATGTCATTTTTATGGTCTGGTCAGAATAGGCAAGCTGGAGCCTTATTTCCTGGAATTTCATAACCTGCGGATGCCGGTTGGCCTTTATAACAGCACCATCAACTCCTGCGACCTGGGAGATAACGTGGTTATCGACAACGTAAACTCCCTGTCTCATTACATCATTGGCAATGAATCCATCCTGGTCAATGTAAATGAAATGTCCACCACGCCACATTCTAAGTTTGGAAACGGTATTATAAAGGACGGGGAAGAAGAAAACGTCCGTATATGGATGGAGTTGTGCAATGAAAACGGAGGCCGGAAAGTAATGCCCTTTGATGGCATGTTGCCCGGGGATGCCTTTTTATGGAGCAAATACAGAGCAGACGAAAAACTGATGCGCCGCTTTGAAGAATTTACCAAACACCGGATTGACCACCGCCGGGGATTTTATGGCACCATAGGCGAGCGATGCATCATCAAGAATTGTAAAATTCTGAAAGACGTAAAAATAGGAGCCGATGCCTACATCAAAGGAGCAAATAAGTTAAAAAACCTCACCATCAACAGCAAAGAGGAAGCCGTCACCCAAATAGGAGAAGGCTGCGAACTGGTCAATGGGATCATCGGTTATGGATGTCGGATATTTTACGGAGTAAAAGCCGTCCGGTTTATGATGGCTCCCTTTTCCAACCTGAAGTATGGTGCACGTTTGTTGAACTCATATATGGGGAGCAACGCAACCGTTTCCTGTTGTGAAGTATTAAATTCCCTTATTTATCCGGCTCATGAGCAGCATCACAACAATTCTTTTTTATGTGCAGCCCTTTTGCAGGGGCAAAGCAACATGGCTGCAGGCGCCACCATCGGCTCCAACCACAATTCCCGTGGAGCAGATGGGGAACTCGTAGCCAAACGTGGATTTTGGCCGGGCTTGTGTGTAAGCCTCAAACATAATTCCCGTTTTGCCTCTTTTACCCTGATCGCCAAAGGCGATTTCCCTGCGGAGATAA
Source organism: uncultured Chitinophagaceae bacterium (assembly GCA_964422465.1). Classification (GTDB taxonomy): domain Bacteria; phylum Bacteroidota; class Bacteroidia; order Chitinophagales; family Chitinophagaceae; genus FW021-bin31. The sequence goes on along the minus strand of CAYRBD010000033.1, from coordinate 19,527 downwards.
ACCTTTCTCTCCCCTTTGCTCTCCTGAGTAATGATGTAAGTAAAGATCAGCTGACCATCATGCCGGCCTATTGGTTTCTCTACAACATGTATGCCCTGGCACGCAATTCCTGGAAACACAACCACCGGGATAAGCGCATCGAAAAGATACAATTTATTGAATACGATTTCCTGGCGCCGGATACTGTGGAAGAAATGCTTGATGCTATTTACCTCCTGGAACTTGCTACCGGTAAAGCATTCTATAAAAAGGAAAAACTTTCCGCCGACAAAGAAACCATGAGGGAAAAAGGCGCCGGGCTTTTAAACAACAACTCCGAATTGATTGACTACCTTCCAATTACCTTAGAGGGCGTAGAGCGTTCTAAGAGACCGGTGGTTATCATCAAGCTCAAAGAAGCATACGCCGCATACAAAAAGATGATTCATCTTTACACCATTCAACAATTGGTAGATAAAAGAAACCAGGGTTTCATAAAAGATTTTAACAGCCTTAAACGCTTGCAAAATAAAGCCATTCGTTGCAAATGGGTGAACGTAGGAGGGCAACTTATTTCAGAATCGGATATAGCACAATTAAAAACCGCCATAACAGAAAATGAAATTAAAAGCTGGGAGGAGGTTCATCATAAATATATTGGTTTGGGAAAAGCTTATCCCAGGAAAAAATTATTGCATTCTTTAGCTACACTTTCCGCATTACATGGAACAGCCCCCGCCGAATGCACGGCAGAAGTCTGGGCCGGCTGGCTCCGGGAAGGGCTGGAAATAGCCAACTGGATGAAAGAGCAAGTGAACGCCTCCCGGAAAAAGGACTACAACAATCCTTTCCGGAATATGGTTTATGATGATGAAAAAGAGATGGAAAAAATTGTCGGAAAATTTGAGGACGATGGTTTTGTTTCCTATACAAATGCGCAAATTCAGGATATGGAGTTGAATATTAAAAACCTGAAAGGGAAATTAGGAGTGTAGGGCTGTGGTGTTTGGGGGGTAAAGAATTAAATAAGCCGCTTCTGATCAAACTATTAATGCTTGTCACGGTAGAGTAGCACCAACAGGAATTCTCTCTGCGTAACTCTGCGAAGACTTTGCGCAACTCTGCGTAATAACTCTTGTTGTACCGCAAAGAACCGCTGAGGAGCAAAGAACCGCAGAAAAACTACTTAAAAAATTGCTCTGCGCAACTCTGCGGTACTCCGCATAACTCTGCGTAACAACCCTTGTTGATTAGTATGGCTTTACGATCGTTTACGGCTTTTTCTTTTCCCATAGCTGAAAGGCATAAAAGTAATCGTTTTTCTCATCCGGTTCATGCGGCTCTATGCCAGTCATTTCCCATTCCGAAAGGTCGAAAGCGGGAAAGAGGGTATCCCCCTCAAAATCTTCATAAATACGCGTCAGGTAAAGTTTGTCCAGCAAGGGGAGGCTTTGCTCATATATCTGGGCGCCTCCCAGGATAAAGGCTTCCTTTCTGTCCAATTCCCGGGCCCTGACGATGGCGTCCTGGAGGTCATGAACCACTTCCGCATCCGGCAGAGAGTAATTTTCCTGGCGGGTTATCACAATATTTGTCCGGCCCGGTAATGCTTTTTTAAAAGACTCATAGGTTTTTCTGCCCATGATTACCGGATGCCCCATGGTTGTTTTCTTAAAGAAGCGCATATCGGCAGGCAATCTCCATGGAAGGGTATTGTTTTTTCCAATCACATTATTTTGGGCAATAGCCGTAATAGCAGAAAGAATCATGGCAGTTTTATTGGTTGTAGCTACAAAAAAGGAGTCTCTATTTTTTATTGATCAGAGCGGTAAAAGGGTTACGCAGGTTTTTATACCCGACCAGGTCCACTTTTATGCTCCCTACCGTTATCGGACTATTCACGCGCAGCGGAATCCGGTTCTTGTCGTCACTAACCCAGACTTTCATTTTTTCTCCTCCCTCAAAAATGGTTCCTTTAATCAAAAGAGGCTTGAAAACAATGGCATGAAAGGTTCCGAAATGGGTTGTTACCGTCTCCTTTCCAATATACCGGATATAAATATGGTATAACTCATCATCCAAAAACAGGGTAAAAGGGATTTTATCTCCCGGGTTGTAGCGGTTGAAATCAATATTCCTTGCATAGTAGATGGCGCTAATCACATCCTGTGTGCATCTGAGAATCTGACAAGTGCCGTTTCTGGAAACAGCAGTATGGTTTTGGTGGTTAAAATCCACCTTGTTATACTTGGTGTAACTGCCCTCGGACACATTACGGATAAACTGCAAGGGCAACATACTGGCTGTATCAATATAGGATTCATACTGATCCCGCACCTTAAAGAACAGGTCATAAGTAGAAAAGGTACGCCCCTTCCCTACTACATGCCAGGAGGGGGTTCTCTGAAAATTGACCAGGTTGGTCGTAAAAGTAACTTCCCCGGCGCCAATATACATGAAACTTACATTGTAATACACCTTGAATTTCAGCCACTCTCCATTCCCAAACGCCCTGTTCTTAACGCCACAAAAACCCTGCCCCATCAAAGGAGTTAAGCTTATAAACGATAGTATAATAAGTAATAAGGATTTTCTCATTGCTTTTGTTTTGAAGGAATGGGAACCTCTTTTCCTTCGTTCAATACTTTAATTCCCGGCAACAAAATACTGCCCAATATAGCAGGAATCAACAGATTTACCAACCATATTCCGAGAGTAGCTGCCAATATAGCAACCTTATTGGTACTGATCAAACCCAAAAGCCATACTCCCAACTCTCCTCTTACCCCTAATTCGGCAATGGTAATGGTAGGGATAAGCGCCAAACACACATAAATCAGGAACAGCATAATAAAGCCCTCCCACCATAACACACCGGCCCCCAGCGCCTGGAGCAAAATCAAATACTGTGCCGAGAAGATAATGTACCGGAGAACCGACAGCCCCAAAACCTCCAACAGCCGGCGGTTTGAAAAGGCATTGATTATTTTTACAAAACTCTTAAAACGACGCAACCATCGGATGCGCTCAAATACCCATGTCAGTTTTTCCAGGTGAAAATAAAGCAACATCGCCAGCACAAACAAAATAACCACCAGGGCCAGAAACAGTTCTTCCCATAGCAGACTACCTTTCCCTTTAATCTGAATCGGTTCAAAAGCGAAGATGAAATATAACGCCCCTATTATTCCAAAAAGCATGGTGGTCATAAACTGGCTCAGGCTGCCCACGCCCGTAACACTCACCCCCTTAAGGCGATTACCACTTTTTAAAAACAACACCCGCCCTCCATATTCCCCCACCCGGTTGGGCGTGATAATAGAGATAGAGACCCCTGCCAGGATGGAATAATAAGCCTTTCGGAAGGAAATTTGTTCAAATGGCCGGACCAGGATCTGCCATTTACGCGCCTCTATTCCCCAGTTTACAAACATGAGGATCACCACCAGCAAAAGAGCCGGCCAGTTTTCATCAAAACTTTGTTTAACCTGATGTAGAGAAAGGCGGAGGTTTTTCTGGCCGGTCAGTTGGTGGTAGAGTGAATAGCAAAGCCAAACAAACAGCAACATGCCGAAGCTATAGTTGAATATTTTTTTGGTACTTTTGCTTAACACGGTATATTTTGGCAAACGTAAGTCAATATCCCGAAAGGTACAAAAGATATCTATTCTAAATATGAACCAGCCAGGCGCTAAAAAATCAATGACTATTCTGGGTATTGACCCCGGTACGCTTTTCATGGGCTTTGGTATTGTTCAACAGCAGGGCACGAGAATAAAATTGGTAGATATGGGAACCCTCCGGTTGACCAAAGTTGCCGACCCCTACGAACGGCTGTTCAGGATTCATGAAAAAGTGATATCGCTTATCCGCTTACATCATCCCGAATCTTTTGCCATAGAAGCCCCTTTTTATGGAAAAAATGTACAAAGCATGCTTAAGCTGGGGCGTGCACAGGGGGTGGCCCTGGCTGCCGCGTTGCAATCCGGCCTCCGGGCCAGCGAGTACTCCCCACGGAAGGTAAAAAAATCAATCACCGGAAACGGGAATGCCAGTAAAGAACAGGTTTGTGAAATGGTCAAACGCATCTTGCATTGCTCTGTGAAAGAACAGCAATTAGATGCTACCGATGCAATAGCAGTGGCCATCTGCCATCATTTTCAGCTTCAGTCTGGCGTGTTCGGCCAAAAAGACAGCCCCAAAAATTGGAAAGCCTTCATCAATAAATATCCTGAAAAGGTCGCCGGAAACGGTTAAACAGACCCGGACTATGAAATCTTCTACAATCAGAACAATGGTACTTGGGGTGACGATCATGCTGGTCCTGGTGATGGGATTACAATTATTCTGGCTTAACAAGACTTATCGGCTTGAGGAAAATGAGTTCAACAATAAGGTAAACAGCGCCCTGCGTTCCATGATGGAGACCATCCGTTTTTCCCGGCATGACACCACCCCTTTCGCCGGCGGCGTCAGCCAGCCTCTGCCGGATTTTTTTATAGCTCGTACCAAATACAAACTGGACAGCGACAGCGTGGCTTTTGAACTCAAGAAAGTCATTGAGGAGTTTTACATTTTTACCAATTTTAAATTCGGAATGTACAACAGCCGCCTGGATACCATGAAACATGTGCGTTATATTTCATACAACGAATTACCCTCAACACGAAATACCAAACCACTCCCTGTTCTAAAACGCCCCTACGACTACATAGGAGTCTATTTCCCCAACCGGGAAACCTATATTATCCGGCAAATGAGTTTCTGGGTTTTCTCTACCGTTCTGCTGTTGCTTGTGATCGTGGGATTTGGAATCAGCCTTTTCAAACTGTTCAGACAACGACAACTTTCCGAGATTCAAAAGGAGTTTATTAACAACATGACCCACGAATTTCGTACGCCGATTTCTACCATTCAAATATCTACAGAGGTTTTTAAAAACAATCCCGGCATACAAGCCGATAAACGCCTCTCTCAATACGCCACTATTATTGAAAAAGAGGTCAATCATCTTGAAAATCAGGTGGACCGCGTATTACAGATGGCCAAGCTGGAGAACCATAAAATGATCCTCAAAAAAGAACCGGTCGATATTCATGAAATCATTCGCTACGCCTGCACCAGTTTTAAAGAAAAAGTGGCCCAGAAAGGAGGCCGGTTTTTCCTGTCTCTTAAAAGCACGAAGCCGGTTATTGAGGCAGACCGGCTGCATTTTATTAACATTATTTTTAACCTTATTGATAATGCCATTAAGTACGTAGCACAGCCGGAAATAAAATTGAGTACCCAAAACTATAAAAAAGGGATCAAAATCTTTATTGAGGACAACGGGCCGGGCATTCCGGAAAGGTACCAGAAATTCCTGTTTACCGCCTTTTTCAGGGTACCCACAGGAAATTTGCACGAGGTAAAAGGCTTTGGGCTGGGACTCAATTATGTAAAAACATACACCAAAGCGCTCAATGGCCATATCCAGGTAAGTAGTAAAACGGGAAAAGGCACTATCTTTACCCTGTATTTTCCACAATCTGAAAAGGCATAATTTAAAAATATGAAGAGTAAATCCGCTATACTTTTGGTAGAAGATGATATCAACCTGGGGTTTGTCATAAGCGACAACCTCAAAGAGGCAGGTTACGACATCACTCTGGCCTACAATGGAGAATCCGGCTGGCAGCAATTTCAGAAACGGTCTTTTGACCTGGTGCTTCTTGACATTATGATGCCCAAAAAAGACGGTATATCCCTGGCCCGCCAGATTCGCGAAAAGAACGAGATTGTCCCTCTTCTTTTCCTCACCGCACGTTCCATGGAGGCCGACCGGATAGAAGGTTTTGAGGCCGGAGCAGATGACTATATTGTAAAACCTTTCAGTATGAAGGAATTGCTCCTGCGTATAGAAGTCTTTTTACGCCGTACACATGCTCTGAACAGCGATCTCAATAAACTTTACGACCTGAGCGGCATTACTTTTAACTATCCTGAACTTTTGCTTACCTACCCGGATCAATCCACCGTTTCCCTGACCCAGAAGGAAGCCGAATTGTTGAAGTTTTTATGTGAAAATCCCAACCGAACTCTAAGGCGAGAGGATATCCTGCTTAACGTTTGGGGCAAATCGGATTATTTTCTGGGAAGAAGCATGGATGTCTTCATCACCAAGTTGCGGAAACATTTCAAAAGTGCTGCCCAGGTCGAACTGGCTACTATTCATGGGGTCGGCTTCCGGTTTAACCTGGAATCCGAAAACTAAAGATGTTTCAATATCTTTTGCTGTGTGGCTTTCAATTGATCCTCCGTGGGAGATAGCTTTTGCCGGGTAAAGTTGATGTCGTCCATGGTGTTGATGGGGATGAGATGCAGGTGTGCATGAGGGACTTCCAGCCCTACCACACTCATACCCACACGATTACAGGGGAAAGCCGCTTCCATTGCCAGCACAATGGGTTTGGCAAAAAGAAGCACCTCGCTAAGATACTCCTTCTCCATATCGATAAAACGATCTACTTCTACCTTGGGAATCACCAGCGTATGGCCCTCTACAAGGGGGCTAATATCTAAAAAAGCAAAAAACCTGTCATTTTCTGCTATTTTATAACTGGGTATCTCCCCCTTGATTATCTTGCTGAAAATAGTCATGACTTTCCTTTTTAAGCGTAAAACTAAGAAGAAAACGCTAAATGGAAATATCATCAATCCGGAAGCTGGTTTTCCCTGCCGGCACTAGTATTTCTGCTATCTCTCCCCGCTTTTTCCCAAGAATTCCCTTCCCGATAGGCGAAGAAACAGACAATTTCTTAGCCTTCAGATCGGCTTCATTTGGAGAAACCAATTGGTACGTTGTCGTTTTATTGGTTTTAATGTTTGTCAACGTTACCTTACACAGCACCGATACGCGAGACAGATCCAAATCCTTTTTATTCAAGACCCGGGTATTTACCAGGGTTTCTTCAAGTTGTGCTATTTTTGCTTCATGTATGCCCTGTGCTTCTTTCGCCGCATCATATTCTGCATTCTCTTTCAAATCACCTTTCTCTCTGGCTTCGGCAATCTGACTGGCAATAACAGAACGGCCTTTCGTCTTCAGCTCGTTCAACTCCGCTCTCATTTTCTCAAGCGTTTCCTTCGTTACATAAGTTATGTCTGCCATAATTTATTCTTTTTTGGGTTCGGACATAAAAAAACACCCCTGTCAAATTCAATGACAGGAGACAAAAAAAATAACGCTCCCTCCGCATGGAAGGTTGCGCCATGAACAACAAAGGTATATTATTTACATTAAAATAAAAAAAAATTTTTAATCCTCTATACTGTTGCAATCTGCCCACTAAAAAGGCTACCAGAAAACCAGTAGAAAAAAATACCGGTTTCCGGCTATCGTTACTTACAGTTAAAATACTTTTCTTTGTACCCGGGAAAAGGATAAATTCAACCCTTTCAAAAACCTTTATTTATTCACTCTTTTAAAGAACAAATTATCATGAAGAAAACCCTGTTTTTATGTGCCTTAAGCCTTTTTGTGCTGGCATTTACCACCCAGGCTCAATCTACCCTGCAAGGCAACACCAGCGCCGATGGGGGTTATCAAAATTCGGTCGGTTTATCTTTGGACTTGGGTTCTACCTATGTCACCGGGGCGGGAGTCGGTTTTAAACACTTCTTTTCATCCCATGATGCCGGTGAATTCAACCTCTTGTTTTACAACAGCACCGTTAGCCTGGGCGCCTATTATGAATACCACGGATTCATCCAAAATGCGCCCGGCTTAAAATGGTATTTCGGATTAGGGCCTCAGCTGTTCCTTGCAAAAAACAATACCAACCTCGCGGCCAGGGTACCTATTGGCCTGGATTATAAAATTCCCAATGTACCGCTCAACTTTGCCTTCGACTGGCGTCCCATGATTCTGCTTACGCATGGCACCGAATTTACAGCGGCTCGTTTCGGAATAGGGATTCGCTTTGCTTTTTAAGGAAATAAAATAAGAATAGCAATTCTAAGAAAATTTTGGCACCTTTGCCTCAAATGTCAAATTATGTTGATTAAAAAGTATCAAATTGCCGGGATGTGCTGCGAAAATTGTATCACCCACGTAAAAACGGCATTAGAGGCCCTGCCCCAGGTAGCAGATTTGAAGGTGCAAATAGAAAGCCCGCAGGCTATTGTAAGTTTTACAGAGGGCTTGCCTGACCAAAAAATATTGGATACGATCAATAATGCAGGACATTATTCTGCTACAGAGATAACAGAAGTAGTGGTCAATTAAAAGATTAATCTTCTTTTTTAAAAAATATTCATTTCTGGCATAGTTATTGCATTTAATAAAGTAATTTAGGTTAAAAATAGGTTAAAGCGTAGAAGCCCCGGCCCCGTGTCGGGGTTTTTGCGTTTTAGTACCCGAGAAACGGTTTCAAGGGAATTTATTCATCCTAAAGATTTTAGAAAAACAAGTACCGTATTCTTGCTTCCTCAAACAAATCTGTATTAAAACAACAACAAGACAAAATGTAATCCTTCGGGCAAATACATATTGTTCAATGCTCTACGACAGATTACTTTTGCCTAAATCAAAAATAATACAACATGGAACAATTAATGCAGGGCAATCAGGCTGAGACTGCAAAACGAGATGAGCAGACCATGTTTGCTTTTATTGAAGAGCAGAAACAAAGCGGGTTAACGGTGAAGGCCTTCTGCGAAGAGAGACAAATTCCACCGCATTTTTTTTATTACTGGAATAAAAAGTACAGGGACAGGAACAACCCTACAAAAAATTCAGAAACTTCTTTTACCTTGTTGGACATACAGAATAAGGTATCAGGCAGCTTATTCTGCGAGCTGATCACTCCGGCAGGCGGCCGATTAAAATTTTATCTATTATAGAGCGTGCATTAAAACCATCAAAATAAGAGTAAAAAGGAAAAACCTGGCTTGTAAACTAAAAACCTCAATTTTCTTTCTTGCTAATGCGGCTGGTAGTATTTCATCGCATCCGGCAGCAATCTTTTGATCTGATTAATACGTTTGGAATCGCTGGGGTGGTCGCTAAGCAGTACCGGGATATTATTTCCGCCGCTCATTTTTGCCATCCGTTCCCAGAAAGGGAGCGCCTGCCGGGGATCATAACCGGCTATGGCCATAAAGATTAATCCCAGGTGGTCCGCCTCCAATTCATCCCGGCGACTAAAGGCATTCAATCCCAGGGTTCCGCCTACGCCGAACGCCTGCAAGAAGATATTTCGGGTAGTTGCGTTTTTAGACAGCGCAGTAGCGCCTGCAATTTCTATTCCCTGAGCAACCAGTTGCTGGCTCATCCGCTCATTTCCGTGGCGGGCAACCGCATGAGCAATCTCATGCCCCAATACAACGGCCAAAGCCGTTTCTGTCTTGGTAACGGGAAGTAAACCGGTATAAACCACTACCTTTCCACCCGGCATACACCAGGCGTTGACCTGATCATCCTGCACCAGGTTAAACTGCCAATGGTAATCAGCAATGCGATCCGCCATGTTATTTTCAGTCATGTATTTGGTTACAGCCTGTGCAATCCGCTCCCCAACTCGTTGAACCATTGCTGCATTCTTATTGCCGGATGCAGAAACAACTTTATTTTCAGACAGAAAAGAACGGTACTGCGTTATAGCCATTTGATCCATCGTACTCTCCGGAACAAGATTTAACTGTCGTCTGCCGGTAATAGGAACACGGGAGCAGGCGCTTATCAGAAGAATACCAGAGAATATCAGGAGCGTAAGTTTCTTTTTCATTTCTATTTTTAATAAACAAAAGCAAGCATCATACCAATTATTAAAATCCGGGGGAAGCAGCTACGTAGAGAAGAAAAGCTTTAATCCTCTCTTTTATGCTTGTTTCTATGCACTTTATTTTCGGTTCCGTTGAACAATCTTCCAATATTTTTCTGATGGGTCAAAATGACCAGCAACGCAATCCCGATAGCAAATATCTTATAAAATACTTCCGGTTCCCGAAAAATGAAGATCAATAACAGCGGAAAAGCAATCCCTGCCAGGATAGAACTCAGGGAAACATAACGGGTCAGGAAAAGAATCAGTAAAAATACCCCAACACAGCAAAGCGCTACCAGCGGTTGTATAGCCAATACCATCCCAAAAAGGGTAGCAATACCTTTTCCACCGCGGAAATCGAACCAAATAGGAAACACATGCCCGATAACAGCAGCAAGCCCCAGCCCCACCTGAAAATTTACCAACTGCGTAGCATGCTCCGGCAGGGTATAAAAAGGAACAAGATAAGCCAATTTAACGGCCACAACTCCTTTTAACATATCCAGCGCCAGTACCACTACCCCTATTTTAGGGCCTAAAACCCTGAAGGTATTGGTTGCCCCGGCGTTTCCACTACCGTAATCCCGAATATCACGATGGAAAAAACGCCTGCTGATCCAGGTCGCATTAGAGACAGAACCGATCAGATAAGCCAGTAAAAGAAGCCAGACTTCTGTCATGGTCGATTTTTTTGTTAAAATCCCTGCCTCGCAGGGAGGACACTTTGCAAATATAACCTATTCGATGCAAGTATGGAAACAGGATACTGAAATAAAAAAGTTAAAATTGATTTAGCCCTTGTTCACGGGCAAAGCCCACGAAGTAATCTATTGTTTCGGGGTTCCGCATTGTCCCTTTGTTTACCGACCGTTTCACGTCTTTTCCCATCAGGATATTTTTTACCGGTGCTTCCATTTTCTTACCACTGATGGTATAGGGAAGGTCCGATACTTCAAATATGGCATCAGGAACATGGCGGGGAGAATACGTATCTCTCAGCGTCTCTTTTATTTTTTCTTTAAGAACAGGAGTCAATTTCGTCTCTGGTTCTAAAACTACAAATAAAGGCATGTAATCTTTGCCGCCACTGAGTTCCAGGTTTACAATCAGGGCGTCCCTTATTTCTTCAAGTTTGTTCAGCGCCCGATATACTTCTGCTGTTCCAATGCGCACTCCGTGCCTGTTCAGGGTAGCATCCGACCGGCCCAGGATCACCACCCCCTCATTCGGCGTAATCCGGATCCAATCCCCATGTCGCCACTTTCCGGGATACTTCTCAAAGTAGCTGGCATGATACCTTTTAAAATCCTTGTCCTTCCATAAAAAAACCGGCATACAGGGCATGGGTCTGGTAATGACCATTTCCCCCACCTCATTCTTCACAGGCTTTCCTGCATCATCATACGCATATAAGGAGGCGCCAAGGCAGCGACATTGTATTTCTCCATCGTAAACAGGCTTTAGAATACAACCGCCCACCCAGGCGGTACAAACATCCGTTCCTCCGCTCATAGAACACAGCCACACGTCCTTTTTTATCTGTTCATAAACATAATCAAAGGCTTCCGGAGGCAAAGGAGAGCCTGTAGAACCAATGGAGCGCAATGCCGATAACTTAAACTGCCCGCCGGGCGAAAGTTGTTTTTTCATACAAGCCAGCAGGAAAGGCGCGCTGGTACCAAAATGGTGGATAGGAAGTCGTTCAGCAAGCCTCCAGAGAGCCGTCAATCCCGGATAACCCGCGCTGCCGTCATACAAAACCATAGTTGCACCTGCCAAAAGAGAGGCTTGTACAAAATTCCACATCATCCATCCCGTGGTAGAAAACCAGAAGAAATGTTCTCCCGGTTTCACATCATTGTGTAAGGACAGGTATTTGAGATGTTCCAGCAACATACCTCCATGACAATGCGTAATGGCTTTCGGCAGTCCTGTGGTTCCCGAGGAATATAATATCCAGATCGGATGAGAGAAAGGAACCGGCGTAAAGGTCAACTCCTGATGCGGCGTTTCTATTACCTGTCCCCATAAAACGGCATTATCTAAATCTTTGCTATCAGGCTTTTCATTGAGATAAGGAATAAGAATCACCTGTTCCACAGAAGGCAGGGCTTCCTTTATTTGTTTCACCTGCTTCATGCAATCATAAGGCTTGCCATTATACGTATAGCCATCTACTGCAATCAATATTTTGGGTTCTATTTGCCGAAAGCGGTCCAACACGCTTTCCGCTCCAAAATCCGGGGAACAACTGCTCCAAACCGCTCCCAGGGAGAGGGTGGCCATAAGCGCTATGGAAGCCTGCGGAATATTGGGAACAAAAGCAGCTACCCGGTCCCCGGCAGAAATCCCCTGCAAGCGGAAATAAGCCTGCAACGCCGCGGTATGGGCTTCAAAAACCCTCCAGGACATCGCCTCCGGCTCCTTCCTTTCCGAGCAAAATATCAGGGCCGGATGCTTATCGGTTTTATTCCTGAAGACATGCTCAGCATAATTGAGCGTGGCGCCTTCAAACCAACGAACATGAGGCATGGGATCATCAGATAATACCTGCTGATAAGGAGAATAAGACTTTATTTCAAAATAATTCCAAAGGCTTTCCCAGAAGTTTTCCGGATAATCAACAGACCATTGCCAAAACGCCTGATAATCTTTAAAAGATAAAGCGTATTTCTTTTGCAGCCAATTTAAATAGGCTACCATATTGGACTGTTCCCGGGTCTTTTTATCTGGTAACCACAACGCTTTTTGAGAAGCCATCTTATTGGGATTTTATCTCAAGATAAGGATAATTATCCTCATATCACGATCAGATCATAAAAATCTGCCGGTTTAAAATATTTCTGTGCCAGAGCTTGTAATTCTTCCGCTCGCACTGTTTTAATCGTTTCTACCGTATTGTAAAAATAGCTTTGATCCAGACCGACCAGAATCAGGTTTTTCCAGTAACGAATTACCTTAAAACAGCCATCCAGATCTCCCAGCAGGCTTCCCATCAGGTAATTGCGTACCAGGCTCAGCTCTGCTTCTCCAATCGGCGTTTCACATAAGGCCTGCATTTCTTTAAAAGTTTCTGCTACTACTGCTTCACAAACGTCTTTTCCGGCTTCCGTCTGTATCATAAAAGACCCGCCTTTGGAAAATAAAGAAAGGAAACTAAAAATACCATACGTGTATCCTTTGTCTTCCCGAATATTGCGCATGAGCCTTGAACCAAAATATCCACCAAGGACGGTATTCAAAACCTGCATTTTGGGAACATCCGGGTGATAACGATTTGGGAAAGACCTTGCCAGACGAACGGCGCCCTGAACATTTTCTTCATTGTTGCTAATGCGGTGCTTCTTTTCAAGTGTCGCCTGAATGGGGAACTCCTTTTGGAGCAGGGTCTTTTTTTCATTCCAAGCATCCCCAAACCAGGTGTTTAGTTTTTCCTCAAAACGATCAGGAATTTTACCAGCAGCAAATATCTTACAATGGTTATATGCATAATACTGCTTATAAAAAGCAAGCAGGTTTTCCCGCTGTAGTGCATCGTAGGCTTCCTTAGTGCTGTAACGGCCATAGGGATGATAAGCGCCGAAAAGATATTTGTCTATGAGCTGATTAGAGACAAAACTACTCTTTTTCAGGTTTACAGAAAGATGTTGTTTCTTATTCTGCCTGTAGAGTGAAAGTTCTTCCTCCGGGTAAACCGAAGCGGTTAGTATTTCCCTAATGACCGGAAGGAGATAGTCCAATTGTTTTTCCAGGCAATGCAGGGTCAGCGTAGCCACTTCATGATGGCAGCGCATACTTACAAAAGCACCATAATATTCGATAATTTCATCTATTTCCAGCGCCGATTTTTTTGTTGTGCCGCTTTTTAACAATGCGTTTGTGGTTAATGCAATTAGTGGGGCAGACTCATACCAATTGCCGGCTTCAAAGACCCATTGTATTTCAAGAGTTTCCTGTTCATTGAAGGTTGTATAATAAACCGGCACTTTATTCTGTAAACTAAAACTTTCGTATTCTGGTAATTCTACCTTAAGATCGGTAGCGTCTTTTACGATGGGAGATTGCTTTCTATTCATGCTTAATTTTGCTTGGAAAAATAGTACAACGTATTGCTATGCCCGGGTTTAAAAATATCCCGGGCCACCCGGAGTACATCCCCGGTCGTTACTTCTTCATATCGGTCAAACTCCTTGTTCATCATTTCTGCATCTCCAAGAAGCTCATAAAAAGCCAGGTTGTTGCAACGGCTCAGCAGGCCGATATCTTCAAAAGCAATGAGACTTTCGATGCGATTTTTGATTTTCCTCAGCTCCTGCTCCGTAATCTCTTCCCTGGTCAATTTTTGAATTTCTTCCTCTACCGCCTTTTCTGCCTCCCGCATTTTTACTCCTTTTACCAGCCGGCCTTCAATAGTCAACATTCCTGCGTCCAGACTACCATAATGAAAACAATTGACCATGCTAAATAATTTTTGTTCCTTTACAAGAGACTGATACAGGCGCGAGGAATTGCCGCCGGCAAATAAATCACTAATTATATCCGTGATGTAATAACGCTTATCCAGCCGGTCATAAATCGGATAAGAGCGATAGAAAGCATCCAGAGGAACGTCGGCAGTTACTTCCTGCCTGCGCGCCTCTCGTTGCTCAGGTTCTTTTTCCAGCTTTCTTTCAAATTTTTTTCCCGGTGCAATAGGGCCAAACCACTTTTCAACCAATTGTTTTACCTCCTCTGTTCTCACCTTTCCCCCCACCACCAATATTGCATTAGTCGGATTATAGTGTAAAGCAAAAAAGGCTTTAACCTCCTCCAGACTGGCTTCTTCAATATGAGTAAGCTCCCTTCCGATGGTCATCCAGCGATAAGGATGTTTTTTGAAAGTAAGCTCACGCAACAAGCGCCCTACATCGCCATACGGCTTATTGATATAATGCTCTTTAAACTCCTCACATACGACTTTCCGCTGTACCTCCAGGCTTTTTTCATTAAAGGCCAAGGATAACATGCGGTCGCTTTCCAGCCAAAAAGCGGTTTCTATGTTCTCCGCAGGAAGTTGAATATAATAATCCGTCAGATCATTGGTGGTGTAAGCATTGTTTTCTCCCCCTGCCCTTTGCAGCGGTTCATCATAGAGCGGAATATTGATAGAACCGCCAAACATCAAATGTTCAAAAAGATGGGCAAACCCGGTATGTTCAGGATTTTCATCCCGGGCGCCCACGTCATATAAAACATTAACAACCGCCAGCGGGGTAGTATGGTCTTCATGAACAAGGACCTTCAACCCGTTGGACAGTTGAAACCGGTTAAAATGAACCATGAATTTTTTTTCTTTAATTTATTAACAGCCTGCAAGTTACAGACTTTTGAGCAGCTTAAAATATTACAAGATGCTTTTTACCTTAAGCCTTACCTGCATGGGCGCCCCATCGCGCAAGATAAGAAGTTCTACCACCTTGCCTGGCCCTTTTAAAAGTTTATGATAAATACTGATATCATTGCTGAAGTTACCAGAAATAGCCACTATAATATCATTTTCCCGAAGTCCTGCTTTGGAAGCCGGGGAATCAGGAAGTACCCGCGTAATGACTACTCTCCCATCTATAAAATATAAGGTCAGGCCGGTATAAGAATAATCAAACGGCTCTTTAAATTGCTCATTCGGGCGTAAATAGATTTCACCCTGCGGGTAATTTAAGGTTGTATTAAAACGTCGAAGCAAATCATTCCCTACCAATCCGCCTAAAAGCGGATAAGAGGTTACATTACTCACATCGTCAAAAAGGTAAACAGGAACTTTCTTAAACTTGTACGGGCCAAGTTGCACCTTTCCGATAACCGTTTCTGTCATCATCATGGCGCCTGCAAAGCCCTGGGTTTCCGTAGGAATAAACTTATGCCGCCGCTGTTTCGGGCTCTCAAATAAACCACTGTCCTTTACAAACTGGTCAGAAAGCATAAGGCACAAGCCGGCGCCCACGTCAAAATAATACCGTTTGTGAATGGGGCCTGTTTTGTTGTTGATCAGCGCCGGAAATACAGGAATCTGCCGAAGCAGTGGATGAAACAGCCACCCTCCTTTTTCATAAACATAACGACCCGGGGTGAAAATGAATATTTTCTTTTGGTCATAATCAATTTTCAAAATATAATCTTTCATCAGACTGTAGCCAATAATCCCATCTATCCGAATCCCGTAAACCGAGCTGATAAACGAATAATTCATCACATGAAAATCCAGGCTATCCACCCTCATATTAGGCAAAACAAGCGTGTTATTATATGCAAAAGAGAGTCTTCTGATCCCGCCAATACCGCGAATAAACTGGTCCGAAAGGACTGTCTGCAAGTGCAGCCGTCTGCAGGTGGAAGAATCCAGGGAAATCCCTCCGCTACCGGTATCCAATATAAAGTTCAGGGTATCCGGAAAAGTATCTATCTGCGCTTGTACAATAAGTACTCCTCCGGTCAACTGCCTGAAAGGCAACGCTGTTATTAACCTCGCAGGTGGTTCATGGGGAGCCGACACCAATTCCCGGTTTCCCCGGGCCTGGTTTATCAAACCGCAACCTTCCGACAGCAACACCAAAAACAGGAAATATAGTCGATAGCTCATAGAAGAAATAAATATCCAAATTACGATATTTTGCCTAAAACAATCGACCTGCTCCATTATTTCGACTTATCTTGCAACCCGAAATGAAGACTTTCTACACCCGCACGCTTTCCGCTGTTGTCTTCGCCGCTGTCATGCTGGTGGGGATGCTGTGGAATGTCTGGTCTTTTTGTATTTTGTTTTTGATCATCGCAGTCCTTGGGTTAAAGGAATATTTCGGAATGATACCCTTGTTTTCCGATCACCAAAAAATTCCATTTTATCAACAACTCATTGTCCTACTTCTCCTCCCCGCCGGTTTTTTAATTGCTTCCGGCGAACATTTCAGTCTTCTGGGACAATCTGCCCTGTTTTTTGGTTTGCAGCTCTTTGCCTTTCTCCTGATGCTGCTGATCATGCCAACCGCCATGAGTAAGCAACCGGCAAAAGCCTTTGGTAAATTACGTTATAACCTTCTTGGCTTGCTGTACGTCGGTCTGCCCTTTTCCCTTATGATTCATCTGAGATGGAATTTTTCAATTGAGCACCTTCCCGTTATCCCGCTGGGCATTATCTTCTCCTTATGGATCAACGACAGCCTGGCCTACATTACGGGTTCCCTGATCGGGAAAACCCCCTTTTTTCCCTCTATTTCTCCTAAAAAAACCTGGGAAGGTACCCTGGGTGGCATCCTTTTCACCATTCTCGCCGGGGCTTTGTACGGCTATTATGGCTCCACTTTTACCATGGGATTGTGGATAGCAATCGCAGGCATTACCGCCCTGGCCGGAACCGCCGGAGATTTGCTGGAATCCAAACTAAAAAGACGGGCCGGGATAAAAGATTCCGGGAATATCCTGCCCGGACACGGAGGGATACTGGATCGCTTTGATTCGCTTATCCTGGCTACTCCCTTTGTATGGATGCTGGTAAACCTTTGTGTTTAACCCAACTTGGTTATTTAGGGCCATAAATTATTGATAATCAGTCAGGATTCGTTTTTAGTGGTACACTACATATTTTTTCACCGGCTTTTGTGTATCTTTACATCTTGTTATTTTATATATCTGTTCAACTTCCTTAATGGGTTTAGAAGGCTTTCTGAGATGGATACTTTTTTTGTCCGTAGGTAACACAACGGTTTGTATCATTTGGGTACTCATGATCCTTACAATATTTTTCCAATCATAATTTAAGCCGGATTGTTTTAATTGATAGCGGATAGTATTAACCAATTGATAAGCCAGTATAGTAAGATATAAATGTGCTTCTACTCTTTCATCATTTTTATGGTAAACCGGTCTTATGTTTAAATCTGTTTTAAAGCACCGAAAGGTTGATTCTACCTCTCTTATCGTATTATAAACTGCCCAAAGAATACCTTCTGTCGGGTCTGTATGAGAAGTGCGAATAAAATAAACACCCTCTGACTTATCCTCCTTTACAGGATCGTCTTTCATCTTCCAACTCATCTCTACAGCTTTCCCTGCGGATTCTTTTACTTTGACTGCATATCTTGCAGCAGGTCTTTTATACTTTTCTTTCAGCCGACCTATGCGTTCCCACACTTTCTCTATTCGCTTTGTCCCTCCTTTGGTGGTAAGCGCTTTTTGTATGGTCTCCAGACCTTGTTCAAATCGGTCGTTCAGCTTTGTATCTATAGACTGCTCCTTTTTTCTTTTTGTCGGACTCTGAACATACATCCAGCAATCATCATGACCCTTAGGATAAAATACCGATAATTTTACCTTTTCCTTTCCCCTGTCTGTCAACCTGTAAACCGTTTGTTTATCCTCAGATAAGGGATAATCTTTGAGCCGTTTGCGGGATACACCAACATAATGGTAACCTTTCTCAACGATGAGTTTCAGGTTTTCCTCAGTGGCAATGCCGGCGTCAATAACTACCGTCTGCTTTTCTTTGGAAAGGTCGGCGATTGGGAGGCTTGCCGATCTGCCGATTGGCGGAGAGCTTGCCGAAGTATGTTTTTCCAGGTCAGCAAGCATGTCTGCAAGTGTCTGGCTGTCGGTTTTATTACCTTCATATATCCTGGAATGCCGGATGAAGCCTGCTGCATTAATGACCCCTGTGAATACGACCAGTTTACAATCATTTCGTTTCTCTTTACTTCTGCCAAAATGCGCCAGTTTACTTTTTCTCTTTGCCCCTTCAAAATAAGTATTACTTATATCAAAAATAAATAATTTATCTCTCAGAGAAAACATATCAGTTATCCGGTTATAAATAAACCGGTCAATGGCTTCCTTATGCCTGTACAGCTCATCTGTTACCGCATAGAGTTCTTTGTGATTAACAGGCCGGTCAAAACCACTTAGCGCGGCTAATTCACTATTCATATTCAATAGCTGGGCAGTTTTATGTTCCGAGGCTGCAAAGATGGCTTTGGCGGCTATAGACATAAGCGCCTTGCGAATCATTTCTTCATTTACCCCTTGTTGTTTAAAACATCTTCCCAACTCAAGCTTTTCCAAAACCTGTAAACAAAGATGTTCTGCCCCGAAGCTTCTTGCCTCCGTTAGTTCCAATGATTTAATATCTATCTGATGATAATCAGCCTTATAAGGAAGAGGCGGTATAGAGGCTTTGTTTTTTTTTGCTTTACCCTGCTGTTCTCCCTGTTCACCCAGGTTATAACGAATACGATATTTCTTATAATACTCATCGGCCAACTTATTCAAAGCCGCATCAGTCTGCCGGGGAAAAAGTTCCGGTTGCTGAAAAATCTTAGCTTTTAAAATAGCCAACACGATTACCCTGTTTTCCTTGTCATGCAGCAGAGGGTCAGAACCGAGATAAAGAATAATTCTTTGTCTTGCTTTACCTTCTATTCTTTCGGATTGAACCAATTGGTATTGGTAATAAATACCACTATCTTTTGAGCGCTGTTTTTTAACTTCACGGATGAACATAAGGCAAAGATAGGAAACCCAAACCAAATACACAAAAACCGTACATCACTACAATTAAAACTAAAAATAAAATACACTTGATAACCAGCATATTATATATTATAAACTACTCAAAAAAAAGTAAAATTACCCATTTTTAGAACCAAAACAGCCAAGTTGGGGTAAACCCCAGAATCGCAACTTAAAAAAACAAAATGCCTCTAAATTAATCCCATAA
>CAYRBD010000032.1:0-32379 GCA_964422465.1 uncultured Chitinophagaceae bacterium | reverse complement strand
GCAGACGACCTGATTGAAGATTTGAAGCAGGCTATTGAGGGGTAAGTTAAGGGATAGGTCAATAGTATTTAATCAACAACGCCTGTATCAAAGCCGATGTTGTACTGCTTTGCAGCACCGGAGCGGTGAGCACATACCAAAACCCGGAATATCCCTCCATTTTATTCCGGGGTATTCCGGATTATCAAAATTGAACGATTACATCGTTCTGAAGTACAGCACAAGGTTTTTTATCTTCTCTGATGGCAGAATTTACTCACGCTATTTCTGGACTCTGTCAGAGGTTCAACTTTTATTTCAGTAAAATACATTTGCCTTGCAACGTATAGCTTGTTTATTCGTTAGATGTTTCATCTTTGCCCGCTGTACAAGACTTTGGGAGGTGACTATTAAGGGTCGTAAGTACTTAACATTTACTGCCTGAAACTATGAAAGATCCAAAAGCAAGTTTTTAATGGATAATTCAAAAATTTTGCTTACTAACTCAATATAATGTCATACATTTGTTTTTGGAAAACTTCAAATTAAAAATTTATTCCTATGAATAGAAAGTTACTTTGCCCTTCCCTGATATTACCGTGTGTTTTATTGGTAGGGGTTTTTCAGTTGATGCTATTTAGCAAAGCCTTAGCCACAGAGGGCTTCAATCCATCAGGTTCCTTATCGGAACTGAAGGGTGCTTTTGCGGATATACAGGTATCTGGTACGGTGAAGGATTCCCTGGGTAATTCACTTATAGGGGTTTCTGTACAGGTAAAAGGGACTACTAAAGGTACCGTAACCAATGTTGAGGGACATTACCAAATTGCTGCTTCTGAGCAGGGTACGCTGATATTTTCTTATGTAGGGTATCAGAATAAGGAAGTAGCTATTGATGGTAGGGAAACAATTGATGTGGTTTTGTCTTCTGCTGCTACCGGGTTGAATGAGGTAGTGGTAGTGGGGTATGGGACAGAGAGGAAAAAGGATTTAACCGGTGCAATATCTCAAGTAAGTGGAGACAAGTTGAAAAATCGACCTATCGCTAACCTTGGAGCTGGGTTACAAGGCGTTGTCCCTAACCTTGAAGTTACCTCTGGAAACGCTCCTGGCCAAGGGTCTAGTTTTAATATCAGAGGTTTTACTTCTATAAATGGAGGAAGTCCACTCGTTCTGGTAGATGGAGTTGTGGAAGATCCAAACCTTATAAACCCTAACGATGTAGCAAGTGTCACCGTACTAAAAGACGCTTCATCTGCTGCTATTTATGGAGCCAGAGCGGCCTACGGAGTTATTTTAATTACTACTAAATCAGGGAAAAAGAACCAATCCCCTACTATTAATGTGAGTAGTTCCTATTCTATAAATGATTTAACCAGACATCCTAAGTACGTAAATTCTCTTACTTACATTAATTATATGGATTCGGCCAGCATAAATGCGGGAAATGGGCCTTATTTTTCAGATCGCATTCGTAAAGGGGTTGAGGCGTATTTTAATGATCCTAAAGATAATCTTCCGGTTCTTTATGATCCTTCAATTGATATAAACGGGAAATACGAATATGTTGGAAATACAGATTGGTCTGATGTTTTGTATAAAAAAGGATATTTACAACAGAATAATATTTCCTTAAGTGGTGGTTCAGAATCTACTTCTTATTATTTGTCTTATGGAAACTCAAGGCAGACTGGATTCCTTGCTGCCTATAATGACTATTATCAGCGCCATAATATTAACCTAAATGTAAATTCCGATATAACTAAATGGTTGAATGTTTCCGGGAAAGTACGTTATACATATACTTTTGAAAATCATCCTTCAGGAGGCGCAGGGGGTAATTCAGGTATCACAGCTACAAGTGGAGAACTTAAAAATGATTTGAGACCTTTAATGCCGGTTAGACATCCTGACGGCCATTTTGCCGGCCAGGGAAGTTTTACAAACCCCTTTGCTGTTGGAGCTGAAGGAGGACATAACCAAACGAAAAAAAATGATTTATGGGTAACTGGGGCAGCAGTTGTCAAACCTATTGAGAACTTAAATATAAATATTGACTATTCCTTTAATCCATTTTCCAGTAACAATGAATTTACTTCCAGACTAATTAAGGAATATCATGCGGATGGGTCGTATAATATTTATCCATGGACAAATCCGAACCTTGTACAACTAACAAATGATAATGACTATTATCACGCCTTTAATCTATATGGAGATTATTCAAAAAGTTTTGGAAATCATAATTTGAAACTTTTGGTGGGATATAATGAAGAACTAAAGAAGACGAAAGGGTTTATGGCTGAAAGAACGGATTTAATTGATAATGATTTACCAGTTTTGAATAGGGCAACTGGCACAAAGACGGTAGATGAGTCTATTTCTAGCTGGGCCATTTCAGGAGCCTTTTTTAGGCTTAATTATGATTATAAAGGAAAATATATACTGGAATTTAACGGGAGATATGATGGATCATCTAAATTCCCGGCTGGGAATCGTTGGGTGTTTAATCCTTCTATCTCAGGGGCATGGAGGATTTCTGATGAAAATTTTTGGAAATCAAGTGAGGATTTATCCAGGATAATAAATTCATTCAAATTAAGAGCTTCTTTTGGTTCCTTAGGGAATCAGGATGTAGGAAGCAATTTCCCTTATATATCAGCGTACGGGATAAATACTGCTCTTCCTTATATCCTAGGATCCGGAACGTCTCTCCCTGTATCAGTAACTCCTGGAGGGCTGGTGAGCCCCAGTTTTACCTGGGAAAAAGTAGAGCAATGGGATTTAGGAGCTGATTTTGAATTGTTTCGAAATAGGTTAGCAATATCTTATGATTACTATACACGTTATACCGATGGAATGCTTACTCAGGGTCAACCGTTGCCGGCCGTTCTCGGGACTGGAGTGCCAGAAGAAAATGCTGCAAATTTGAAAACCAAAGGTTGGGACCTTTCAATAACCTGGAGGGATCAGGTAAATAAGGATATTTCCTATAGTGCATCGCTTGTCCTGTCAAATTCAAATGCCTATATAACTAAGTTTGACAATCCGACAAAAATTTTAAGTAGCTATTATGATGGCTATGAGATTGGACAAATTTGGGGCTTTAAAACGGATGGGCTGTTTCAATCGGAAAAAGAGGTTAATTCATGGGTTGATCAATCTCAGCTATACAGTGGTAAATGGAATTCTGGAGACGTAAAGTATGTGGATATCAATGGAGATGGTAAAATTTCCAATGGAGATTATACAGAGTCCTCTCATGGAGATTTAGAAATAATTGGTAATTCTCAGCCTCATTACCTGTTTGGATTAAATGGTGACCTTAGTTGGAAAAATTTTAATATCAGTCTTTTCTTTCAAGGAGTGGGAAAAGAGGACTTTATACCAACGTCAAGATTTTACGGGATCAGCAGCCAATGGGACGTACCAATGCAACTAACCATGGATTATTGGTCTTATGAAAACAGAAATGGATATTTGCCTCGTCCTTATATAAATGGGGGACATGGAAACAGAGGAGGGCTCGGAGGAACTTTAGATAGATATTTGCAAAACGCTTCGTATATCAGGTTAAAGCAAGCTACGCTTAGTTACACCTTTAACCAACAGTGGCTGCAAAATGCACACATACACGATATTCAACTATATTTTACAGGACAAAATATCCTTACCATTACAAAATTGTCTAAGCTGTATGATCCTGAAAACTTGAGTTTAATGGGATATCCTCAAACTAAGTCGTATTCATTTGGAATAAATATAACTTTAAAATAATCAGACATGAAACTGAAAAATATATTTATAACACTTCAATTAGCATTATTGGTTGTTTTGGCCTCTTCCTGTGAGAAGGTTCTGAATAGAAAGCCACAAGATGCTATAACAGATTTTAATTATTGGAAAACCCCTGACGATTTAAAACTCTACTGTAATAATTTTTATACGAGTTTGTATATCCCTAACCAGTTTTCTGATGAGCAAAGTGATGATTGTGTTCCTAATACCCCTGATTCATGGTTGTATGGATTAGCGACGGTACCTGAAAGCGGCGGAGGGTGGAGTGCTGCTGATTGGGAAAACATTAGGAATGCCAATTACTTCCTTACCCATTATCAGACAGTCACTGGAGATCAGTCAGAGATAGATCAATATTTAGGGGAGATTCACTTCTTTAGAGCTTATGAGTATTTTCAGAAGGTGAAAAGGTTCGGGGATGTCCCGTGGATTAACAAAGATTTAAACGTAAACGACACGAGTTTTCTATATATGAAAAGGACATCGAGAAAAATAGTTATCGATAGCATCCTTGCAGATTTGGATATTGCAGTTGACCATCTTGGGACTCCTGAGCAGTTGGAAATCGGTAGAATTAATAAATATGCAGCACTTCAATTTATGGCAAGAGTTTGCCTTTATGAAGGTACGTGGATGAAATATAGAAACATTAGCGATTGGGAACCTTATTTGGAGAAAGCCGTCACGACTGCGAGTAATATTATGCAAAATGGCGGATATGCTATCGTAAAACCGGATGCCCAATACTATTTTAGAAAGGGAGATTTAGTCAATGAGAAAACACAAACTTATGCCACTCATGATTATCCACTTCATTATAAAAAACAATTTATTCAGGAAGATTTAACAGACAATAAAGAATGTGTCTTACCTAAGGTTTTCAAATTAGGAGTATTAACCAATAATATTTCACGGTCTGTTAATGAGTCTGGGATAGGTGTGAGCAAAGATTTTATAGAATCCTTCTTGTGCGTAGATGGTCTTCCTATAAGTTTGAGTCCATTGTACAAAGGAGATGACTCAGCAACGATTGAATTTCAGAATAGAGATCCTCGTTTGAGAAACATGATTGATAATCGATTTCTACCTAATTACTTAAATGGAACGAACTTGGCTTCTAATTATTTGACACCCGTAAACAGTGATGTGCCTACTGGTTATATGGCATCTAAATTCAGAAGCCCTATTCCGGAACAAAATGAAGCGAATCAAACTACTTTTGACATGTATGTTTTTCGCTATGCAGAGGTTTTGTTGATTTATGCAGAAGCTAAAGCAGAATTGGGGACGATTACACAAGAAGATTTAGATAAGACTATTAATGAATTAAGGGCGCGTCTTGACAGCCCTGAATTACCTGGAGGAAAAATGGGAAGGTTGACAATGAACCCTCCTGCAGACCCAAATGAAATTACTATTTCTGGCAAGCCAAGATATGGTTATAATGTTTCTCCCCTGATTTATGAAATACGTAGAGAACGTAGGATTGAATTAGCTTTCGAGGGCTTTAGATGGGATGATATTGTACGTTGGAATGCAGGTAGCCTAATTGAGAATCCAAAAACTGTTTATGGACTTGTCGTAAATAAAGGGGTTAAAGAACGATATACTGATTTTTTTAACTCTAATGTGTTTAGTGGAATTCATACTTCTTCTATTACCGACTGGGATGGGATCACTAAAGAACTTATTTCTCCATATACTATACCTATGAGGAAGTGGAATGATAAATTATATCTTTATCCGATACCAAC
Organism: uncultured Chitinophagaceae bacterium; assembly: GCA_964422465.1. GTDB lineage: Bacteria > Bacteroidota > Bacteroidia > Chitinophagales > Chitinophagaceae > FW021-bin31. The sequence goes on along the minus strand of CAYRBD010000032.1, from coordinate 26,848 downwards.
CGAACAATTGACCCTAAGTAAAGGAAACCTAACTCAAAATCCGGGATGGTAAAGCTTAAAGTGCATTATTATGAGAAGCATACTTATCTTTTTACTCCTGTCCTGTATCCCTTTGATGTCTATCTGTCAGAAAAATTACGAAGGACATCAATATGTCTCTATTCTACCTTCAGATGATTACGCAACCATTATTGGAAAGGCAGCCCGTGTTACTCCTTCCGCCAGACAATTACGCTGGCAAAAACTGGAGCTCGTAGCTTTCATCCATTTTGGGATGAATACCTTCACCGGAAAAGAGTGGGGGACGGGGAAAGAAGCTCCTAATTTATTTAACCCTAAGCATTTGAATGCAGATCAATGGGTCAGAATACTAAAAAAAGCAGGCTTTAAACAGGTTATTTTAACGGCGAAACATCATGATGGATTTTGTCTCTGGCCAAGTAAATATACAGCGCACTCTGTAAAAAATAGTCCGTGGAAAAATGGGAATGGAGATGTAGTAAAATTGGTGGCCGAGGCTTGTAAAAAGTATAATATGGGATTTGGTATTTATCTTTCTCCTTGGGATCGCAATTACCCTTTTTATGGAGATTCAAAAAAGTACAATCAGTATTTTGAAAACCAACTACAGGAATTGCTAACCAATTATGGAAAAATAGATGAGGTTTGGTTTGATGGAGCTAATGGCACGGGTACTAATGGTAAAGTGCCAGTTTATGATTTTGATGCATGGTACAGCCTGATAAGGAAATTACAGCCGAAAGCGGTCATTGCCATTATGGGGCCTGATGTTCGTTGGGTAGGTACAGAAACGGGTTATGGCCGGACTACTGAATGGAGCGTAGTTCCTGTGGATGCACAACTGCAAAAAAATATAGCTTCCCATTCTCAAAAGGATGTCACCTTTAAACCATTGGGAGATATGCGAGATAAAGATTTGGGGGGACGTGATAAAATTGAACATGCCGAAGGATTAATATGGTATCCTGCAGAAGCTGATGTCTCTATCCGTCCCGGCTGGTTTTATCATAAATCAGAAGATAGCCTTGTCAAATCTCCTCAGAAGCTTTTAGATATCTATTATGGTTCTGTAGGCCGAAATTGTGTGCTATTAATGAATGTTCCTCCCAATAAAGAGGGGCTTATAAGCCCTGTAGATAGTGCTCATCTAATGGAATGGAGACTTTTAATAGATGAAACTTTTAAAACGAACGTAGCTCAGTATGCTAAAGTAACTTCTGCCAATGGAAAGAATGGCGCTGCATTACTGGATGGGAAATACGAAACCTATTGGACTACCAGAGGTCAAGATACAACGGCGACTATTATTTTTGATTTGAGGGATAAAAGTACCTTTGATGTTCTGCTTTTACAGGAAGATATAGCTATAGGACAACGAATTGAGAAATTCAGGCTGGATTATTGGGATGGGAAGCGATGGATTAAAACCACACAAGGGACAACTGTTGGCTATAAACGGTTATTGCCCTTTAAACCAGTTACTACGAAAAAGGTCCGATTAGTAATTGAGTCTTCAAGATCAAATCCTACTTTGGCTGAATTTGGATTGTATAAAAGGCTACAATAAGTGTCTTATGCTCTTTACCAACGGTATTCCTTTCATTAGGGAGGGAACCCCATTATTGTTTAAACAGAAAGCCGCCAAATCAAAAAAGGATTGGAATTTGAATTATTGAGCAGACTGTGAATATCTAATTCAAAATTTTTTATTACTTTGGAGATATTTCTAAACCATTAAATTTTTTATTAAAGTGAAATCACTGAATCTTAAATTATGGCTGGCAGGGATGAGCTTGTTTATTTTATGTGCTTTTATAGCTGTTCCCACTACTAAGCTGGAAGGCACATGGAAGTATAACGCCCCTGATGCGCCCTATGGATATCAGACAGGTATCCTGACTTTTAAGAAAAAGGATCAGAAATGGGTGGGAATCTTAAACCTGAATGGCAATAAGCAAAAAGTCAGCAATCTGAAAGTTGAGAAGCAGAAAGTTTCATTTGTCATTTGGGAACAGGGGACTAAAGTTACCGTTCACCTGTTATTTGCTGATAGCAAAAAATTTGATGGTACCGTTAGCTATGCAGAACAAACAATCAAAATTACCGGACAAAAAAGTAGCGCTGAAAAATGAATAGAATTTTAATCTTAACAATCCTAATGGGTTTTCTCTTTATAGAGACTTGTCCGGCACAGCAAAAAGAGCCTTCCAATCTGCCCGCAAAACCCAACATTATATACATTCTGGCCGATGATTTAGGGTATGGCGACCTGGGCTGTTACGGTCAGAAGAAAATAGAAACACCTAACATAGACAAATTGGCAACGGAAGGCATGCTATTCACGCAACATTATGCAGAACCGGTATGTGCGCCCTCGCGCTATGCGTTAATGACCGGGCTCAACGCCGGCCATGCTTATATTCGTGGGAATGACGAATGGGGTGCAAGAGGGGATGTGTGGGATTATGAAAAGGTAGAAACCAACCCCGCTCTCGAAGGACAACTTCCTATCCCTGACTCTACCATCACCATTGCAAAAATTTTGAAAAAAGCCGGCTATGTAACCGGGCTTGCCGGTAAATGGGGACTGGGCGGCCCTTTTTCCACCGGCTTACCCAACAACCAGGGTTTCGATTACTTTTTCGGATTTCTTTGTCAGCGTGAAGACCATACCTATTATCCGGGACATTTATGGGAGAATACATTTCGGGTACCTTTGAACAACAAACCCAACAGACCGAATGTAAAATTCCCGAAAGACCTGGATTCCAATGACCCTCAAAACTACGATAAATACCAACAGAGCGATTATGCGCCCATACATATTATTGCTGCGGCTTTAAGGTTTATCAGAAAGAATAAATCCCATCCTTTCTTTTTGTATTATGCCAGCCCGCTTCCGCATACTTCTTTGCAGGCCCCCCAACGCCTGGTGGATTATTATCTCAGGAAATTTGGAACGGATGAAAAACCCTATCTCGGCGGTAGTTACTTCCCGGTCAGATACCCACATGCTACCCGAGCAGCCATGATTACGCTGCTGGATGAATATGTGGGCAAAATTGTGAAAGAACTTAAAGACCTGGGGATTTATGACAATACCCTTATTGTATTTATGGGGGATAATGGCGCTACCTTTGAAGCCGGCTCAGACCCGGATTGGTTTAACAGTGGCGGCCCTTTTAAGAGCGGCTATGGTTGGGGGAAAGGTTCCGTACATGAAGGAGGTATTCGGGAACCTTTTATTGTTTCCTGGCCGGATCATATTAAAGCCGGCACAAAAAGCGATCTGATTTCTGCTGAATGGGATTTCGTGCCTACTGTTTGTCAGTTGCTGGGTATTCGCCCTCCTCAGCATATTCAGGGGATCAGTTATCTCCCTACTTTGTCAGGCCAGCCGGAAAAACAGGAAAAGCACGCCTATTTATATTGGGAATTCCCTGGTTATGGCGGTAAGCAGGCTGTGCGCCTTGGAAAATGGAAGGCTATTCGCTCCGATATGCAAAAAGGCAATTTAACAATCCAGCTTTTCAACCTGGATAAAGACTTGCAGGAACAGCATGATGTGGCTGCTCAGCATCCCAATATTGTGAAAAAGATGGCTCATATCTTGAAGAAAGAACATACGCCACCAGAAGTCAGTAGCTTCCGGATACAGGCGCTGGAAGAATAAAAGTTTTTATTTTGTTATCTTCGTATGGAATTTACGATTGTTATTAAGGAAAAATCGTTATCGGAAGATGAGGAATTACCTGAGGCATTTATTAAACGTATAAAAAAATCTGCAGATGAGATTCAGGCTGGGAAAGGAATTTCTTTTACAATGGAAGAGTTTGAAGATTATCTTAAAGAATAGTTGACTATAATCTGATGCGAAATATTGTCTTTTCTCCCGATGCAATGAGTCAGGTAAGAAAATTTAAATTTGCTAACCCGAAACTCGTTTTCAAGATTTTTGAATTGATTGATAATATTCAAAAATAACCATTCTCAGAAGTGGGAAAGCCAGAAGCATTGAAAGGGAAATTGAGTGGTTATTGGTCCAGAAGGATTAATCAAGAGCATCGGCTCATTTATAAAATAACAGATAAAAATATTTATATTTATTCTTGCTATGGACATTATTCCCGTAAATAATAAATTCAACTGACATAAATCATGAAGTTTTACATCCCCTTGTCTTTTCTTACCCTTTTTCTATTTTCCTGTTCTGTTTCTAAAAAGACTCACGAACGGAACCAAAAACCGAGCTGGGCAGCTGAGTTTAATCAATCCGGTCATTTTGAAACTGCCAAATGGTCTAAAATACCGCGTGGAAGAAGCGATTGGAATCGGCACATGAGCGACTTTGACAGTTGTTATGCTGTGCGCGATGGGAAATTGGTTCTGCGGGGGATCGTAAATAACAGCTTGCCGGGAGATACAGCCCGGTGGATTACGGGCGGAGTATATACCAAAGGTAAAAAAGCTTTTGGCTATGGCCGGATAGAAATACGGGCAAAGTTTCAGGATGCGCAGGGGGCCTGGCCCGCCTTTTGGATGTTACCTGAAAATACCCCCTGGCCTAATGGCGGAGAAATAGATATCATGGAACGGCTAAATGGTGATTCCATTGTTTACCAAACTGTACATTCAAACTATACCTTGAAATTGGGAATAAAGAACAACCCGCTTTCTCATGTTACAGCTCCAATAAAGCCGCATGAATTTAATACTTATGCCTTAGAAAACTATCCGGATAGCCTGGTGTTTTTTGTCAATGGGAAAAAGACTTTTACCTATCCCCGTATTCAAACAAATAAAAAAGGACAATACCCCTTCAATAAACACAAGTATTATCTGTTGATTGATATGCAACTTGGAGGGAGTTGGGTAGGCAAAGTGGACCCTTCAGACCTGCCGGTAGAAATGGAAATCGACTGGGTAAAATTTTACGCTTTTTAACTTAAATCTTAAATTTGCTTTATGAAAGCATATCGACGCCTTGTTTACTTTACTATTTTTCTGACCTTAGGAAGTTTGTTTTCCTGCCGGCAGGTTCAAAAGAAAAACACCAAACCCGAGAGACCCAATATTGTCTTCATTATGAGCGATGATCATGGTTATCAGGCCATTAGTGCTTATGGTTATGGACTGAATCATACGCCGTATATTGATAGCCTGGCAGCTCAGGGAATGTTGTTCAGACATGCATTTGTCAATAATTCTTTATGTGCTCCCAGCCGGGCTTCTATTATTAGCGGGAAATTCAGTAATAAGAGCAGCGTAGCTAAGATCGGAGACCTTTTTGATGGTTCGCAGACTACCTTTCCCAAACAATTGCGAAAAGCCGGTTATCAGACTGCCTTAATTGGTAAATGGCATTTGTTTACCAAACCTACCGGATTTGATTATTGGAAGATAGTACCGGGGCAGGGCGATTATTATCAGCCTGATTTCATTCACATGAATGGGGATACCGTTCGCGAACAGGGCTATGTAACCGACTTGATAACCGATGACGCAATTCAATGGATGGACCAGCGGGATACGACCAAACCCTTTTGTATTCTGGTTTGGAATAAGGCCCCTCATCGCGACTGGATGCCGGCTATAAAATATTTGAATGAGTTTGACTCTGTTACGATTCCCTATCCTCCGACCTTATTCGATGATTACAGCACGCGAACCCGGGCTGCACATGAACAAAAGATGGAGATCAGCAAATGGCTCTCTCCCAATTATGACCTGAAGGAAGAAATGTTTCCCCAAACCAAACATCGCTATGATAACCTTTGGAGAAATGTTTTTGGTCGCCTGACTAAAGAAGAACAACAAGAATTTCTAAAGGCTTATAAACCCCGAAATGATGCTTTCAGGAAAGCGGATCTGAAAGGAAAGGAATTGACGCGTTGGAAATACCAGCGGTTTATAAAAGACTATTTACGTACCATCCAGTCAGTAGATGATAATGTGGGCAGGGTGATGGAGTATCTGAAGAAAAATCATTTAGATAAAAATACCATTGTCATTTATACCTCTGATCAGGGTTTCTATCTGGGCGAGCATGGTTGGTTTGATAAGCGATTTATGTATAAAGAATCTTTTCGTACTCCGTTGATTGTTCGTTGGCCGGGAGTTGTTAAACCCGGAACGGTAAGCGACGTCCCGGTTATGAATCTGGATATAGGAGAAACTTTAATTGATGCTGCCGGTGGTCAAATACCCGATGACATGCAGGGAAGAAGCTTCCTGCCTGTTTTGGAAGGAAAGGTGCCAAACGACTGGCGTAAATATGTGTATTATCACTATTATGCTTCCGGAGGAGAGCATAACGTGGCAAAGCATGTGGGCGTGCGCTCCAAAGATTACAAATTGATTTATTTTTATGAAAATAAAGAATGGGAGTTGTATGATTTGAAAAAAGATTCCCTGGAACTGAATAATGTATATGGGGATCCGGAATATAAGCAGGTACAGGATTCAATGTCCCATCAGTTAAAGATACAGATGAAAAGATATGAAGATAGTATATAGGGTTGTAATTACGTGTTTAATCACTCTTGTTGTAAAAGTTTCCATTGCACAACCATCTCTCCACATCATTCCCACACCGGTATCTGCTGTGGTTAGGGAAGGACATTTTACTTTAAACTCCGGGACGCGAATTCTTTTTGTTGACAATTCTTTGAAGGAAGTAGCCCATCTATTCGCTAAAGAAATAGCACAAAGCACCGGCTATCTCCTAAAAGTTTCTGATAAAAGTGCTGAACCCACTAACCTTATTAAACTTACTATCAATGCCGTTTATGATTCTACTCTGGGAGAAGAAGGCTATCTCCTGAAAACCACTCCTAAAAAAGTCCTGATTTCAGCCAATACGCCACATGGTTTGTTTTATGGACTACAAACTTTAAAACAACTTTTTCCAGCACCAATAGAAAGCGATACGGTAGTAAAACATATAACCTGGGAAGCCCCTTGTGTGGATATTATGGATTACCCTGCATTCAAATGGCGGGGACTCATGCTGGATGTGAGTCGGCATTTCTTCTCAAAAGAAGAAGTAGAGCAATATATTGATGAAATGGCCAAATACAAATACAATGTTTTTCACTGGCACCTGACAGACGACCAGGGATGGCGTATTGAAATAAAGGGCCTGCCAAAACTTACAGAAACAGGAGCCTGGCGAGTAAAGAGAATTGGGAAATGGGGTACTTTTGCAGGTCCTCAGCCGGGAGAAAAGGCTACTGCCGGAGGTTTTTATTCTCAGGATGACATTAGAGAAATAGTGGCCTATGCCCGAATGCGGTTTGTAAGCATTCTACCCGAAATTGATGTTCCCGGTCACAGTTTGGCTTTAATTGCCTCCTATCCCAACCTTTCCTGCACAAAAGAGCATTATCCGGTATGGCCACAATATGCACCGGACAGCATAGATAATGCCCTCTGTGTAGCCAATGATTCTACTTGGCAGATATTGGATAAGATTTTTACACAAGTGGCCGCCCTTTTCCCATCTCAATATATTCATGTGGGCGGGGATGAAGCTAATCGAAAATTCTGGACAAAGGATCCAAAGGATACCGCGCTGATGAAGAAAGAAGGCATTAAGACGCCGGCAGGTTTGCAAAGTTATTTTGAGAAGAAATTGGAAAAACTGATTTTGTCTAAAGGGAAGAAGATGATTGGCTGGGATGAAATTTTGGAGGGCGGACTGGCGCCGGAGGCTACCGTTATGAGCTGGCGTGGCATGCAGGGTGGTATTAAAGCTACACAGATGGGACACCCTGTTATCATGAGCCCCTACGGGAGTATGTATATCAGCCAACTTCAGGGAGACCCTCTAGTGGAACCGGCAGGCCCGGGGATGACAAGAATTAAAGAATGCTATTCTACTCATATTCTTCCAAAAGGAGCAAATTCTCAGATGGTTTTAGGCGGAGAAGCCTGCTTGTGGACAGAGTATGTCCCCAACATTCGCCATGCCGAATACATGACCTGGCCGCGAGCCCTTGCTGCAGCGGAAGTCTTTTGGGGAACCCAAAGTACATGGAAGAACTTTACCCGCCGGGTGATTGCTCAATTACCTTACCTGGCTGCCTCCCGGATCAAATATGCATGCAGCATGTTTGATCCCGTTATATCCGGAAAAGAAGAAGAAGGAGAATTAAAAGTAAGTTTAACTTCTGAAGTTCCCGGATTGGATATTTATTATACTTTCGATGGAACCAACCCTGATCTGTTTTCTTCCAAATATGAAGGCTACCCACTACGAATCCCAAAAGGCGCATCGGAGATAAGGCTGGTAACTTATTCAGAGGGGAAACCGGCAGGCCATCAAATTAATTATCCTTTAAGCAGGTTAAAAACAAAATAATAAAAGGAAATTCGCTATTTTATTGTATCTTAAACTTTTAAAACTTTTTTCAAGATGAGGTTTTCATCTCTTATATTAGGAATAAGTATGTTAGTGACAGCAGTATCTACCTCCGCACAGCAAAAGATGACCCCCGAATTGCTTTGGAAATTGGGTCGGGTTACCCCCGGAATACTGACACCGCAAGGACAAGTGTTTTATAGTGTACAGCGATATAATATGGAGGAAAATAGAGGAACAAGTACGTTCCATACCATTTCTCTGAGCGATGGAGAGGACAGGGCGCTTCCCGATTCGATACCTTCCGGCAGTGATATGCAACTATTGGAGAATGGGAAAATTGGTTATACCGCTGACGGGCAACTTTGGATCATAAATGCAGACGGGAACGAAGCTCACCCGGTTACCAGAGCCCAGGAGAAAATGAACCACATTCGTATTTCCCCGGATGGAAACTATATCCTTTTTTCAAGAAAGGTAAAAATGAAGAAAGTATTTGGAAAGGATTTTCATCCCCGCCTGCAGAAATCTAATGTACAGATTTATACTAATCTGATGTATCGGCACTGGGATCAGTGGTTTGATGGAACATTCTCCCATGTATTTTATGCTACTTATAATGACAGCACAGGTAAAATAGGTACACCGGTAGATATAATGCAGGGAGAACCTTATAATTGTCCTCAACAGCCATTCGGAGGAGCAGAAGATTTTATCTGGTCGCCGGATGGGCAATCCATTTTATATGTATCCAAGAAAAAGTATGGGAAAGCCAATGCCATTAGTACCAACACGGATATTTATGAATACAACCTGGGGACAGGTAAAACGACCAATCTTACCGAAGGCAGGAAAGGTTACGATACGCAGCCTGCTTTCAGTCCGGACGGGAAAAGACTTGCCTGGTGCGGCATGAGTACCGATGGATATGAATCGGATAAAAATGACTTGATGGTGATGGAGGTAGATCGGAAACTGGCTTTCAACCTGACAGGTGCCTGGGATGGTACAGTAAACAGCTTTCGTTGGAGTGCGGACGGCTCAACGCTGTTTTTTACCGCTCCTGTCAAAGGGACTATCCAGCTTTTTAGAGTGAAAGTTCCGAAAAATCTATTGGCTAAGATGAATCCGGTGGTAGAACAGCTTACTGAGGGTCGCTATGATGTGGGCCAGATTGTTGGACAACAAGCGGATACGCTGGTATTAGCCCGCCAGGATATGAATCATGCCACAGAAATATTTACCTATCCTGTTGGAAGCCCTTCTATGATAGCGCTTACTCATGTGAATGATGATGTTTATAATCAGTTGAGTATGGGTAAGATCGAAGGCCGGTGGGTGCGTACCACTGATGACAAGGAAGAACTGGTTTGGGTCATTTATCCTCCTGATTTTGATCCGGCCAAAAAGTATCCTACGCTTTTGTATTGCCAGGGTGGTCCTCAGTCAGAGGTGTCTCAGTTTTATTCTTTTCGGTGGAATTTTCAACTGATGGCGGCAAACGGTTATATTATCGTTGCTCCTAACCGACGGGGATTACCCGGCTTTGGCGTAAAATGGAATGAAGAAATCAGTAAAGACTGGGGTGGACAGGCGATGCAGGATTATTTTTCTGCCATTGACTCCATTGCTGAATTGCCTTTTGTAGATACCAGTCGTTTGGGCTGTGTAGGCGCGAGCTACGGCGGATATTCCGTTTATATGCTGGCTGGTATTCACCATAACAGGTTTAAAACTTTTATTGCCCATGACGGACTCTTTGACCTGAAAAGCTGGTACGGTACCACAGAAGAAATGTGGTTTGCCAATTGGGATATTGGCGGACCCTATTGGGATAAAAACAACAAGGCGGCTCAACGGAGTTATAAGGAATTTAATCCCAGTAATTTTGTTGATAAGTGGAATACGCCAATCCTGATTATCCAGGGAGGGAAAGATTTCAGAGTTCCCGTAGAGCAGGGGCTCGAAGCTTTTCAAGCGGCACAGCTTCAGGGGATCAAGAGCAAATTGTTGTATTTCCCGGAGGAGAACCACTGGGTACTAAAACCCCAGGATGCCCTGGTATGGCAGAAGGAGTTTTTTAAATGGCTGCGGGAGACGCTCTGATAAGATTGCCACGGAATTTTTTTGGGTGACAAAGAGCAGACAGCCACGGAGGCACGGAGAAACACAGAGTTTTTCCGTAGGATTTTGTGTTTCAGTGGCAAAAAGATAACCACCGTGGATATTTTAGTATAATTCTGTTGGGAAAATAGGTATCTTGGCCGGATGAAATAAATGAAATTATTTTTATAAATATAATTATGAGAAAGCAGCTATTTTTATTCTCCCTGATTCTGGGAATCACATTTGCCGGATGTACTCAAAAAAATGTTTCTCCTCCTGAAACTTATGGCGCTTTACCTTCGGAACGCCAGTTGAAATGGCAGGAACTGGAAATGATCTCCATCGTTCATTTTGGATTGAATACTTTTACTGATCAGGAGTGGGGATATGGAGATGTAGATCCTAAAAAGTTTAATCCAACTGATTTTGACCCGGATCAAATAGTATCTGCTGCGAAAGCTGCCGGCATCAAGGGACTCATTTTTGTGGCTAAGCACCACGATGGATTTTGTCTCTGGCCTACAAAGACTACTGATTATAACATCACAAAAAGCCCTTGGAAAGAGGGGAAAGGAGATATGGTTAAAGCCTTTGAGGAAGCTTGTAAAAAAGAAGGGATGGAATTTGGGATTTATTGTTCTCCCTGGGATCGGCATAATAAATATTATGGCACTCCCCAATATATTGATATCTATAGAGCCCAACTGAAAGAACTTTATTCAAATTATGGTTCCTTGTTCGAGGTCTGGTTTGATGGAGCAAATGGGGGAGATGGTTATTATGGCGGAGCAGATGAAACCCGTAAAATAGACCGGGCCACTTATTATGATTGGGACTCTACCTGGAATATTGTCCGGCAGATGCAACCCGGTGCAGTCATTTTTTCAGATGCCGGCTGGGACCTGCGCTGGGTTGGAAATGAAAAAGGATATGCGGCAGATACCACTTGGGAGACTTTTACACCAGAGGGGATAGATGGCACCAATCCAACCCCCGGTAATGTACAATACCAATATTCACCCACTGGTACCCGAAATGGGAAATACTGGATGCCTGCAGAGTGTGATATGCCGCTGAGACCGGGATGGTTTTATCATGCCAGCCAGGAAGGGAAGGAGAAAAACCCCAGGCAATTATTTGATATCTATATTCACAGTGTAGGTCGGGCAGCAAACCTGGACATCGGGCTGTCTCCTGATACCACCGGGCAGTTGAGTGAAAATGATGTAAATACTTTAAAGACTTTTGGAGAACTTATTCACAAAACTTTTTCCACAAACCTGGCTGAAGGGGCTACTTTTAAACCCTCAAATGTAAGGGGAGGAGCCAACCAAAAATTTGGTACTAAAAATTTGGTTGATGCAGATCGTTACAGCTACTGGGGTACGGATGACAGCGTACATACACCCCGGCTTATCGTAGAACTAAAAAAGCCGGAGACCTTCAACATTATTCGATTGAGAGAAAATATTAAATTGGGACAAAGGATAACTTCCGCGGCTGTTGATCAGTGGAAAGACGGGGATTGGCAGCAAATGGCTATCGCAACAGGAATAGGCGCCAATCGGTTGATCAAGCTACCGGAATATGTTACTACGAATAAGGTAAGGTTAAGAATAACAGACTCACCGGTTTGCATCGCATTGAGTGATTTTGGGTTGTATGCAGAGCCGCAAGAATAAAAAAACAGGGATAAATATCTTTATAAACTTATTCGAAATAAAGACCATGAAACGCACTTTTCTATTTTTCGTTCTTTGTTTGACTTTTATATCTTTAAAAGCTCAGGATCTGGCTCCCACTCCTCCTATGGGTTTCATGTCGTGGAATTTTTTCAGCACGCATATTAGCGCTAAGGCTCTAAAAGAAGTTGCAGATTCAATGGTAGCTACGGGGATGACTGCGGCCGGTTACAACTACATTTTTATTGACGATGGCTGGCAGGGAGGTCGGGATAACCGAAATAACATTATTGCAGACCCGGAGAAATTTCCAAAAGGAATGAAGGCCTTTGTGGATTATATTCATAGCCTCGGGATGAAAGTGGGAATTTATTCGGATGCTGCTCAGCTTACCTGCGCAGGATATACAGCAAGCCTGAATTTTGAAGATCAGGATGCTAAAACATTTGCCAAATGGGGTATTGATTACCTGAAATATGATTATTGCCATGCCCCTTCGGATGTAGAAACGGCAAAAAAACGTTATGCCAAAATGGCCGATGCCCTGCGCAACAGTGGTCGGGATATTGTATTTGCCGCTTGCGAATGGGGAGGCAGAAAACCCTGGCTGTGGGCAGCAAAAGCAGGAGCACAACTTTGGAGGACGACGGGGGATGTGAGAGATAAATGGGCGAAAGCCACGCCTGATGAAAGAGGAGAAGGAATCATGAGCATCTTGAAGATCAATGGCGGGTTGTGGGAATATGCGGGCCCTGGTCATTGGAATGACCCGGATATGCTCGTAGTGGGATTGTATGGGAAAAAAGGTCCCTCAGGCGACCTGGGCGGTGTGGGTTGTACCGATACGGAATATCAATCGCAGATGAGTCTTTGGTGTCTGATGGCTGCTCCCCTGATGGTTACCTGCGATGTCAGGAACATGAATGAGGCTACAAAAAAGATTCTTTTAAATAAGGAAATCCTGGCTATTGATCAGGATCCGCTGGGCAAACAGGCCGAAAGAAAAGTAGGTAACGATACCTGGTCGATATTTATCAAGCCGCTTTCAGGAGGAGAGTATGCTATTGGTATTTTGAATAAATCCGGAGAAAGTCAGAAATTTAATAAGCCATTGAGTGATTTGGGATTGGATGGCAGATACAGTACCCTGAATGTCTGGACCGGAGAAAGGGAATCCCGTATGAAGAGGATAAAATCTGAGATAGCTTCTCATCAGACGGTTGTACTGAGGCTGCATCCGTTACAATAGAAAATTCTCCTTACTTTTGGCTCCCAATAGCCAAATTCTAATTGCTTTATGCCTTTTATTAAAACGAAATTTCCCGGATTGGTCATCTATGAACCCCGGGTATTAACAGATCACCGTGGATATTTTTACGAGAGTTACAATAAAAACACTTTTGAAGAAGCCGGAATTACTTATGATTTTGTCCAGGATAATCAGGTGCAATCTTCTTATGGCGTGATCCGTGGGCTGCATTATCAGATCCCCCCTCATGCGCAAACCAAGTTAATCAGGGCATTGGCGGGAACCATACTGGATGTGGTAGTGGATATTCGCAAGAACTCGCCTACTTTTGGTCAATCGTTTTCCATAGAACTATCATTTGAAAATAAAAGACAACTCCTGGTACCAAAAGGTTTCGCCCACGGCTACTCTGTATTATCAGATCGGGCAGAGGTATTCTATAAATGTGATGGTTTTTATCATCAGCCATCTGAAAGAGGACTGCGCTTTAATGATGCCACATTAAAAATAGACTGGAAAATACCGGAAGAGAAAGCTATTCTATCCGAAAAAGATATGAAGCAACCCCTGTTTAAAGATTTGAAGATAGAATTTTCATGATGGAGTAACTTTTCATTTCAGAGATAAAGGCATGATCCTTGTGCAACCTCGTGAAACAATTTTTAATCAAAATTATAATCAATGAGGGTTTTAATGATTGGCGCCGGAAACATGGGGGCTACTTATGCAGAAGGTATGTCAAAATCTACATTACTGAACGGGCGTAAATTGCAAATTTTTGATAAAGACCATGAAAAGTTGCAAGCGCTTAAAGAAAAAGGGGTTTTCCAGGTATTTGAACACCTGGAAGATTGTCTGCCTCAGGCAGATATCGTTTTCATTGCTGTAAAACCCTACCATGCCCGGGATTTATTTGAAGAAATGAAACCTTTCATCAATGAAGAGCAAATGTTTGTTTCCCTGATGGCCGGTGTTAAATTAGAAACTATTATTGATGGATTAAAGGTAAAGAAAGTAATCCGGACTATGCCCAACCTGCCTGCTATGATAGGCATGGGGGTAACTTCATTTACTGAATCTGAAGCCGTATCTAAATTGGAGTTGTTGGTGGTACGCAATTTTCTGGATAGGACAGGTAAATCTATTCATGTAAAGAATGAAAATTTCATTGATGCTTCCACCGGTATTTCAGGAAGTGGTCCGGCTTATGTATTTTACTTTATGCAATCCATGTTGGAGGCAGCCCAGAAGATGAAATTTTCGGATTACGATGCGCACGTCTTGGTAAGCAGCACTTTTGAAGGAGCGGTAAAAATCTTTAATGATTCTGACATATCTCCCAATGAATGGATCAACAGGGTAGCTTCAAAAGGAGGTACCACACAGGCAGCGCTGGATTCTATGGAAGAAAATAATGTTAAAGAATTAATAAAAGAAGCTGCTTATGCTGCTTTTGATCGGGCGGTAGAATTAGGAAAAAGTAATTAATCTCTTTGATATAAATATAAAATTAGTATTATAAGGATGCAAAAAGGACTTATCGTTGTTAAAGTAGGTACCAATGTATTAACCAATAAAGATAACCGGATATCAGGACCGGTTTTAAGAGAACTGGTGAGACAAATTGCTGAGCTTTATGAACGTGACATTATGACGGTATTGGTTTCTTCTGGTGCCGGAATAGCAGGAAAAGAAGTGTTATCTGAAATTAGTTTAAAAGAAAAAAATGTACGCCAACAAGTTTTTTCCGCCGTGGGGCAACCCCGATTGATGCGGCTATACTATAATGTTTTTCATCATTTTGGAATGCGTTGTGGGCAGGTTTTGGCTACCAAGCAGGATTTTAGTCCCGGTAAGCATCGGGAGAACCTGGCTCGTTGTTACCAAGGCTTATTATCGGAAGGTATTATCCCTATTTCAAATGAAGATGATGCTACCTCCTTACAAATGTCTATGTTTAGTGACAATGATGAACTGGCCAGTTTAGTAGCCGAATTACTGCAGGCTGATCAGATGATTCTTTTGACAGATATTGATGGTTTATACAATGGAAATCCGAATGACAGCCATACAAAAAAGTTTAACAGTGTAAAGGTAGATCAGCAGGTGGAAAAATATGTGCAGGCCTTTAGTAAAAAAGAAACAGAGGGACGCGGTGGAATGAAATCTAAATTAAAGATAGCTAAAAATACGGCAGCCAAAGGTATTCCTACCGTGATAGCAAAAGGGAAAAGAGATAATGTTATTGTAGATATTGTAGAAGGAAAGGAAATAGGAACAAGGTTTATCGCTTAAATACCGGTTTAAAATTTAAAATATAAGTAATGAAGTTAATTAGTACGGAAAAGAAGAATAACGTCTTAAGTTCCATGATCAAAATTCTGGACCGGGAACGCAAGGCGCTGATAACAGAAAATCAAAAAGACCTGGATGCTTTTCAAAAAGAGGATCGGGCGCTTTACGACCGGTTGATTGTTGATGAGGCCAAAGTGGATTCCATGATCAAAGCCATAGAAGAAGTGAAAAGCCAGGAAGACCCCGTAGGGCGTACTTTATTTGAAGATACGCTGGAGAACGGTTTGAAAATTGTAAATAAAACAGCTCCTTTCGGAACCATTCTTATTATTTATGAATCCCGTCCGGATGTTACCATTGAAGCGGCGGTTTTAGCCTTTAAAGCCAACAACAAGATTTTATTAAAAGGAGGAAAGGAAGCTTATCACAGCAATGTCATTCTTGAAAAATTCTGGCATGAAGCCTTAGCAGAAAATGAATTGGAACAGAATTGGATCACCCTGCTTCATTTAAAACGGGAGGAAACGCAAAATTTTCTAAAGAACCCGCCGGAGAAGATTGATCTGGTTGTCCCACGTGGGGGAGAGCGCTTGATCAAGTTCGTAAAAGACAATGCCTCCTGTGCTGTTTTAGTTAGCGGAAGAGGAAATAATTTTCTATATGTTTCCAAAAATGCAGATTGGGAAAAAGCAAAAGCCATTATTGTGAATGCTAAAACGGATAAGATATCTGCCTGCAATGCGTTGGACAATGTTTTAATTGACAGGGAACTCCCGGATTTTGAAAATAGACTGAAAGATTTGCAAAAGACCTTAAAAGAAGCCGGATTGAATATTATTGTGGATGAAGAGATAAAAAAAACACTTTCGGAGGAAAATCTTATCCCCGGAGAGGATACCTGGTATGAGGAGTTTTTGGCTATGAAGATTTTGTTGGCCAAAGCCGATAATTTAAAAGAAGCCATCCAGCGTATCAACCACTACTCCGGCGGGCATTCTATTGCCATCGTAACTGAAGATAAGGGAGAAGCCACTCAATTTATGGAAGAAATTGACAGCGCGGCTGTTTTTCACAATGCTTCCACCCGTTTTACAGATGGCGGACAGATGGGGGTAGGAGCCGAGTTGGCTATTAGTACGGATAAATTACATCACCGGGGGCCTTTGGGATTGCCTCAACTGGTTACCAATAAATATTATGTCTATGGAAATGGACAAATCAGGAAGTAAAAGTTTTAGGGTACCGGATCATAGCCATGCCTTCCGCCGGGATGGCAGGCCAGAAGGCGACGGACTGTCAGGTAGCTTCCTTTCCATATTCCATACTTTTTGAGGGCTTCAATCCCATATTGGGAACAGGTAGGGGTAAACCGGCATTGCCCACCCATTAGTGGAGAAAGCGTCCATTGATAGAGCTTAATCAGAAAGATAAAAGGATATGCCAATATTTTATTCAGTTGCCTCATTTTGAACCTTCTCTTGAAGCGCTTTCATCAGCAGGTTTAAAGATACTTGCATTTTTTCAAATAATAAGGGGTAAGCAGGAATTTTTTTGCCGGTATAAATAAAAAACAAGGCCAGCGACTGGTCGGTAGCGCTTGTTTTTTGTTGCAACTCGTGCTTCTGAAGTCGATAGGCTTCCCGCATTTGCCGTTTGATCCTGTTTCGTTGAACTGCTTTTCTGAAAGTGCGGGCAGGTGCGGAAAAACCAGCTCTGACCGGAGCCTGATTGGGAATAGCCGCCAGGGGCAGGTAATAAACCTTTAGGGGAAATACGGAAAACGCTTTCCCTTTGCGGAAAAGCGTTTGAATAAGTTTTCTCCCTTTCAGATGTTCTTTCCTGGAAAAATTTTGGGAACTCATGATTGCTTTGTTTTAAAACAATATCCTCCTTCCCGGTTCAGGCTATTTCAGTTTTCTTTCGTCTGAAACGGTCAGTTTAGTACGGCCTTTGGCTCTCCTGGAGGCCAGAACTTTACGGCCATTGGCAGTTCTCATCCGTTTTCTAAAACCATGTACAGACTTTCTCCGGCGGTTATGAGGTTGGTAGGTGCGTTTCATGGTACTGTTGTTTGCTTTTTTTAATAGGAGTGCAAAGGTAGGAAAATAAAATTTAATTTATAAAACCACTTGCCGGGAATGAATCGGATATCCTAAAAACAGGGGGGCATGGGCGTCAAATCTTTCTGAAGAATCTGTTGTCAGAAACTGGCGTTGTCCTCCTCGGGTGGTTTTTGACGCTATTTCGGGATGTCGTTCCAGGTAATGAACCAGACTTTGAGAAACGATAGGCCCCTGTGAAATTAATCGGCAATCCGGTGGTAAATGTTTTTTAATTTCTTCTTTCATGATGGGATAGTGGGTACAGCCAAGCAAAACGGTGTCTATCTCCTGGGACTGGGCAAAGAGTGCATTTACATATTTTTTAATAAAAAAGACCCCTCCCGCTGTATCCCATTCTTCGTTCTCTACCAGGGGAACCCATATCGGGCAAGCCTGCTGATATAGTTTTATATCGGGAAAAAAACGATTGATCTCTATGAGATAAGATTCCGATTGTACAGTGCCGGTTGTAGCCATGATTCCCACAGCCCTGTTTTTGCTGTAATTGCCTATTATTTCCGTTGTGGGCCGGATAACCCCTAAAACTCTGCCGGAAGGGGTTATCTGTTGTAGGTCATGCTGCTGGATCATGCGCAGCGCCTTTGCAGAAGCGGTGTTGCAGGCTATAATGATGAGTGGACAGCCTTTTGAAAAAAGATATTTAATCCCCTGAAGGGTGTATTGATAAACGGTTTCAAACGAACGTGTTCCATAGGGAACCCGTGCATTATCGCCCAAATAAAGATAATCATAATCCGGTAAAGCGGCTATTATAGAGCGAAAAACGGTTAATCCACCATAGCCGGAATCAAAAATACCTATGGGCCGCATCTTACTCATCGGTTAAGACCATTCTTTTTCTTCTGCCTCTTTTTGCCGGCGTTCTACCCGTTTGGCAATCCAGATACTGAGCTCATACAACCCATACAGGGGGATGCTGACGATTATCTGACTGGCTACATCCGGAGGGGTAATAATAGCGGCAAGGATAATGATTGCCAGGAGGGCATGCCGGCGGTAGGTTCTCAAAAAACTGGCGGTGATGACACCTGTTTTAGCCAGGAAAAAGGTCAGGATAGGAAGTTCGAAAAGAGCACCTGTGCCCAATATAACCTGACGCATGGTGCTCAAATAGCTTTTTATAGTAATGATGTTATGAATGGATTCCGAAATCGAATAGGCCGCAAAGAAATTAACGGTATAGGGTGTAATCACAAAGTAGCCGAAGGCAACGCCCATGAAAAACAGAAGAGAAGTCCAGAAGACCACCCCGCGTGTGTATTGCAATTCATTTTCTTTCAAAGCCGGTTTTACAAAGCGCCAAAACTCCCAAAGGACATAAGGCGCTGCTATTACCAGACCAAAAATAAAAGAGGAGGACATGGCCTGTAAAAATTGCCCGGAGAGCTGCATATTTTGGAAAGTGAGCGCTACGTCTTTCAGGCAGAGTTTGTCTCCCATGCCGATCAGGTGACCGAACTTGCAAAATACCCTATAGGTGATGAACGTATGCCGGGTGGGCGCCATGATGACGTTATCGTAAATAAAAGTAATCTTTATAAAAACGACAACAGCGCCTATCAGTACGGCTACCAGGGAGCGGAGGACATGCCATCTGAGTTCTTCAATATGATCAAAAAATGACATTTCTGCCATCTGGGGGTTGTTCCTAAATAGGTTTCTAAACATAGATTTGCTAATAATGAGCCACGAATATTTTCTTTAGCAGAGGATAATAGCCGGGCAAATTTAGCAATATACCTTGTATCATAAAACATATTTTAATTTATAATAAATATACATAGAAGCCATGTAAAAGGCCTGCTCCTTAGATAGAAGCAGGCCTTTATCCATTTTTTGTTAACCCCAAAAAAGTATAGATCCAAGATATTTAGATATCCTCACTTTATGTGGCAAGCAGTTTTGTGAAAATATCCTTAAAAATATCCTGCCGGAACAAAGTTAATCAAATATTTTAGAATAAAAAAAGAGCAAATTTATCCCAATTGTCGCATTTTTACCATTTCTATGCGTGTTTCCGATACGTGTGTGATGCTAAATTCGAAATCATTGATGATGATCCGATCCCGTTCATGGGGGATAGAGCCGTAGTGGGCAATGATATACCCGGAAAGCGTTTCGCTGTCGGTTTTGCCAAAAGCAAAGTTATATTTCTCTTCAAGGTGGTTAATTTCCAGCCGCCCGGAAAGTAAATATTCTTTTTCTGCGATTTGTTGTTCCAGCAGGTCATTTTTGTCATGTTCATCCCGAATATCTCCAAAGATTTCTTCCAGCAGGTCTTCCATTGTAACTATGCCGGCAGTGCCTCCAAATTCATCCACTACCCAGGCTATGCTCTTTCGTTCCTGGGTCAGCCGGGTGAGCAGGTTAATAACGCTCATGGTTTCCGGAACAGCTATAATGGGGTGTAATATAGCTTTAATGGATTGGGGATGGTTAAAAAGATCAAGTTGATGGACGTATCCTTTTATGCTGTCAATGGTATTTTCATAGATGATCAACTTGGAGAATTTTGTTTCAACGAATCGTTTTTTCAGCGCCGGAATATCATGGTTTATCTCCAGCGCCTGAATTTCTTTACGCGGAATCAGGCAGGCTCTTATTTTAATTTGGGGAAGGTTAAAGGCATTTTCAAAAAATGCAGTATTAAAATTTTGGGAACCGTTTCTTTCTTTATCAGGCTGAAGCACGTTTATCCCGACATCGCTCTGCTCAAAGGGCAGCCCTGCTACCGTAATTTTTACATTAAATAAATATTTCAGGATCCAATTGGCAAGGCCGGATATGATATTGGCTACCGGGTACAGCAAGCGACTGAAAAAAGAGATGGGGAAGGCGAAAAAAGGCAGTAAACGATTGGCTTGTGCCCGAAACAGGCTGCGAGGCACCAGTAGAGAGATAAAGCCGACCAAAAGCCCTGTGATAATAACCTGCAGGACAATTTTTAAATAAATTGAATTAAAAGAGCCAAAGGGAATCTTTTCCCAGTAAAAGGTAAGAGCAAAGTTGAACAAGATAGAAAAAATAACCACGCAGGCCAGGTAACCAATGATACAGGAAGCTGCAAATCGAATAGGGTTATTGGTGAATTGTGCCAGAATACGACTGGCCATAAGCCCCTTCTTTTGTTTGATTTCCATAGAAAAGCGGTTAATAAAAAGGAAGGCTATCGTCGTACCCGCAAAGAATCCAGCCAATAGTAATAAAAGGATAAGAGGTATAATTTGGGCAGTTTTCATAGGATTTAGGGCCTGTTTTTAACAAAGATAATTAAATAATACTTTTGCAGTGTGGCAATTCCTGTTATTTATGACAAACAACATTCGAGATATTCAGTCTTTTTTGGATAAAAAGGCCGATCAATATAACCAACTTTCTTTTATTGCTGAAGATCCGGTCGCCATTCCCCATCAATATACAAAGCTACAAGATATAGAAATTTCTGCATTTTTCGCCGCTCTTTTTGCCTGGGGCAGGAGAAGCCTTATCCTGAAGAAGACTAAATCCTTCCTCAGCCTGATGGAAAATACCCCTTATGATTTTATTCTGAATCATCAGGAAAAAGACCTGAAGCGGTTTTTGCCCTTTGTCCACCGGACTTTTAACGCTACGGATATGCTTTATTTTATCGGTTTTCTGAGGAATTATTACCGGCAGCATTTTTCCCTCGAATCTGCTTTTTTCATGGGAATAAATCCTGGAGATAAAACTATAGAATCCGGGTTGGATGGCTTTCACCGTCTTATATTCCCGGGAGACCATCCACCGCGGACAGAAAAACATATTTCGATGCCGGCGCGGAAATCTGCCTGTAAGCGACTTAATATGTTCCTGCGATGGATGGTGCGAAAGGATTCCCGTGGAGTGGACTTTGGGCTTTGGAAACGGATTCGGCCGGATCAGCTTGTTATTCCAATGGATGTACATGTTTCCCGGGTAAGCGCGCGCCTTGGCTTGATTCCGCCCGGCAGTGTAAATTGGAAAGCAGCACTTGCCCTTACCGATGCATTGCGTACTTTTGATCCTCAAGACCCGGTAAAATACGATTTTGCCCTTTTTGGACTGGGAATATTAGAGCATTTTAAATAAACTCATAAACCTGCACGGTATTTGTAATGAAAGCAGTAAAAAATTTTAACCCGCCTTATTTATCTAATATGACTATGAAGATTCTGACTACTTTAATCTTGTCTTTGATGATTTTTTCCGGGGTTAGCGCCCAGGATTACCTGGAACTGCAGTATCAATTAAATAAGGGAGACCAGTTTGAAATAGACCAACAGGCCAATCAGGAGACATACCTGACGGTTAATGATATACCAAAACGAACTTCCAGCCATACCAATGCCGTATTACTGTTAACGGTACAGGAACTTTCTACAGGGAAGGCTACCCTGAAAGCAGAATATAAAAAAATTGCTCTCCAGAGTTCCCAGGACGAATTAGACGTATCTGTAAACACAGAAACTCCCGCCGGAGACGTGTATAACAAGCTCTTTAAGGCTTTTATAGGAAAGCCTTTTACGATTACAATGGAAGAAAACGGTACCATTGACAAGGTGAGTGGCCTGAGCGCAATCTTCGACCAGATGATAAATGCCGTGGAAGGGGTAGAAGAAAAAGACAAACCGGAGCTAAAGGCTTTCCTGGAAGATCATTTGGGTGCAGAACAGATTAAAGCCAACTTGTCCATGGTGTTGCCTTATTACCCGGCTTACAAGGTGCGCACCGGTGATTCCTGGTCGAGTCACCTGGCTACAGACGGTTTTTATAACGGAGATATTGATAATTATTGGAAACTGACTTACGGTACCCAATATATGGTCAAGTTAAAAAATACAGGCAAGTTTGGAACCAATGCTTCCGAAGTGGTTGACCTGGGAGATGGCCAACAGGGGCGGATGGATTTAAATGGAGAACTAAAGGGCCAGTATGCTGTTAATCCGAAAACAGGATGGCCGACTCTGAGTATTGTCCATACGGAACTGACCGGGAAATATACCTATTTCATCATGAAAGGAAAGCGGAAAAAGAAGAAAAAGACAGACCTGGAAGTGCCGGTAAAGATTTTGAAAAACATTAGCTATAAAGTTAAGCATTTATAATAACAGACAGTAGCCGGGAAATTTCTTCCGCCTTATTGAGCACCATTAAGTGAGTGCCCCCATCAATGACATGATCTGCTTTGACGAACCAGATAGGCAACATGTGATCCCGGTTGCCGTGGATGTGCGTAACATGATCCGGGATGTATTCATTTTTCCATAGCGCTACCTTATGCCAGGCCCAGCGGAAATAGGTTTCATCAATATCACGAATGATTTCCTTTAACAGGCGGCTTTCGGCCCTGCTTCGGGTTCCAAACAGCCAGTCTCCAAAAATCAAACCCAGTTGAGTCAACAGTTTATATCCCAGCCAGTGATGTACCCGAAAGATTTTTAAAAAGCGAAAATAAAAAGGAACTTCATGATAAGTTTTAGAACTGGAAATAAGGATGGTCTTTTCTACGGGGATTAGTTTATTGATTTCAATAGCCATCATGCCACCCATAGAAACGCCGACTAAAATGGGGTGTGGGTGGTCAATTTGTTCCAGCAGGCGAGTGGCATAGGAACGCCAACTTTCTTTCTTTTCGGGCGTAATCCAATGGATATAATGCGGTTTTATGCCGGGAATGTCTAAATATTGCAGAAGCCGTTGATCGGTCCCCAGCCCACTAATAAAATAAACGTCTTTCATGTATTTGGTAAAGGTCGAAGGTAATTATTTTTGAGAAATTCCTTTATTTTGTGCAGTTCAAACTATGGAAGTTAAAAACTGGGAAGTGGATTTGGTTTATCTATGGGTAGATGGCCATGATCCACAATGGATTCGTAAGAGAAACAAGGCCATTGGACGGGTGGATTACGACCTTGCAGAGGCCAATAGCGAAGGGCGTTATACCGACAATGACGAGCTCAGGTATTCCCTGAGGTCCGTTGAAAAGTATGTCCCCTGGATCAGAAGAATCTTTATTGTTACGGATGATCAGGTACCACATTGGCTGAAGTTGGAGCATCCTAAAATTACGGTTGTCAATCAGGCAGAACTCCTCCCGGAAGAAGCCAACCCGTGTTTTAATTCTAATGTGATTGAGTATTTTTTATATAAGATTCCCGGGCTTTCTGAACATTTCCTGTATGCGAATGATGACATGTTTTTTAATGCTGAATTGACTCCAGCCTTCTTTTTTAAAGCGGATGGATACCCGGTGGTCAGATTAAAGAGGAAACTGCTTGGTAAATGGCATATTCGATTTAAACGTTGGGTGGGGAAAGAGATTGGACAGTATCGGGAGGTTATTGAAAAATCTGCTTTGCTGGTTGAAAAGAAGTTTGGTCAATATTTTTCGGGGGTGCCGCATCACAATGTGGATGCCTACAAAAAAACGGATTACCAGATGGCGGTAGAAGAGGTTTTTGGAAGAGAGATAAACCCTGTTCTTCAGAACCGGTTCAGATCCAATGAGGATGTTCAACGTTTTGCCTTTAGCCTGTATGCAGTAGCGATAGGTCATGCACACCTGGTCTATGTGGATAATAAAAGCTCGCTTAGAATGCTTTTATTCAAGGGGGGATATGATGAAAGGCTTGAGAAAAATTCCCCGGGCTTGTTTTGCATGAATGACGGACACAAGGCCAGCCCGGAAGACCGACTGGCAGCCAATCGTTTTCTGAAAAAATATTTCCCGGAGAAGTCAGCCTTTGAACTTTAGTCGGATAATTGCGAATGTTCTGACTTGCTGTATTTAAAGATTATCTCCTTCCAGAAATGAATATTTTTTTCTTTACTCCAGCCATGACAGCCAAAAGGAAGGCGCCCCTTCCGCTGTTTCATACAGATTTCAGGATGATGATCAAAGGCGAATTGGAGCGCCTCTTCATAATCAGGATAGCAAAAATCCGGATTTTCAATACTCCAAAAGACATCCTCGTTAAACTTTTTCTTTTTTTCTTTGTTTGCTTTCACATACTTTTCAATAAGGTCTTTCTTTTGAAGAGTAGCCTGATAAAACTTTTCGACCCGGCGTAATGAAAAACCGCCATTACCTACTAACCCGATTAATAGCCTGCGTTTGCGTAAAACTTTGTATGAACAGGTTTTTAAAACAAGGAATATTTTATAGTATAGCCGGTGGTATTTTGGCTTTATTACCCATGGCCCGCCTATATAATCATATCTCTTTTTACACCAGAACTTTAGTTCGTCCCTGAAAACGAAAGCATCCAATTGATAGATGAGGAGGTATTCAAAGTCGATGAATCGCCGATAGAAACCGGTTGAAAGCATCAGAATGTTATAATTATAGATACTATCAAAAAAATAGTTGGGAAAACTTTCTACTTTTAACTGGGGATATTTACTGATTAATGTCCGCACGTCCAGCGTTTGAGGCTTCAGGAGACAAACCGGATAATTTCCCAACACCCGTAGGCACTGTTTTAGCGCAAGCTCCTCATTTTCGGTAAGAGACGCTTTATTAAGAGGGATGACGATCCGAACCAGTTTCCTATCCATTGAATAAAGATAAATAAAATATGCATATTAGAAAAACTTAAAAATGACTATCTTTGGAAAATCAGCATGATTGACGTAGATCTAGTATATCTGTGGGTGGATGGGAGCGATCCGGAATGGTTTCGCAGAAGGAGTCAATTCGTTCAGGAAGAATCCCCAAAAACAGAGGCTAATAGCAAAGGACGTTATACGAATAACGATGAATTAAAGTATGCTTTGCGCTCGGTAGAAAAGCATGTTCCCTGGGTCAGAAAAATATTTATCGTCACGGATAACCAGAAACCAGACTGGCTGAATACCGAACATTCGAAAATCAGGCTGCTTGATATAAAGGACATTCTGC
The DNA here is from genome assembly GCA_964422465.1 of uncultured Chitinophagaceae bacterium. Classification (GTDB taxonomy): domain Bacteria; phylum Bacteroidota; class Bacteroidia; order Chitinophagales; family Chitinophagaceae; genus FW021-bin31. The sequence continues at coordinate 1,110 of CAYRBD010000032.1, read as the reverse complement.
CAGAGGAGGCTTATCCCTGTTTCAATTCTAATGTGATAGAGTATTATTTATATAGGATACCTCAGTTGTCGGAATATTTTATGTATTCCAATGACGATATGTTCTTTAATGCAAATCTACCGGCGGCGTTCTTTTTTGGGGAAGATGGTTATCCGATTGTGAGGCTCAAGAGAGAACCTTTTGGAAGAGGATATAATAAAATGAGAAATTGGATAGGCAAGAAGCCGGGACTATACCGGCATATTATTTTTGCTGCTTTATCCGCCATACAGGATAAATATGGAAAATATTACCCTGGTGTTCCGCATCACAACATAGATGCCTACCGGAAATCAGATTATAAGACAGCCGTAGAGGAAGTTTTTAAAAAGGAAATTCTCGAATCCCGTCGGAATCACATTCGTTCTCGTAATGATGTTCAGCGCTTTGCTTTCAGTCTTTATGCGCTGGCGGTCGGGCATGCGCATTTACAATACGTGGGAAGGCGAACAGCTTTAAGGAACCAGCTTTACCGGGGCCGGTTTAAGGAACGCCTGGAGAAATACAGCCCGAAACTTTTTTGTATGAATGACAATCAGAAAGCAAGCGATGAAGACCGGGCTCGTGCGAGTGCATTTTTAGAAGCCCATTTTCCGAAGAAATCGGCTTTTGAAGTTTAGCAATGCTCATGAATAAACTATTTTCTTCGTTTAACCCGCCTTGTAAGACAGTTTGTTGTGGGCTGAGCTTTTATTCTTTGTTATATTCAACCCGTTCTTCTTCTACTACAAAAAGTGACGGTTGCGATTTAATAAGTTCAATCCGTTCTCTGGCAATTTCACAATATTCGTGGCTAATGTCAATTCCTATATAATTTCGATTCATTTCTAATGCTACTCTCGCCGTAGTGCCACTTCCACTCATAGGATCAAAGACTGTATCACCTTGATTTGTCCACGATTTAATGTGGTCTCTTACAAGTTCGCATGGGAAAGGCGCGGGATGTCTTTTTGCTTCTTGGTCTTCTTGTCTTTTTCCAACTACATAAGACCAAATATTCCCTTTTATTTTTTTGTTGAACTTTAAAGTCTTTTTGATTTTTCGCTGTTCTGCTTAATCTAAATGCTTTTG
>CAYRBD010000031.1:23778-32565 GCA_964422465.1 uncultured Chitinophagaceae bacterium | reverse complement strand
AGTACAACTCCTGATTAAAAGAATTTTATTCTCCTGTCATCAATATCTGCTTCTTTCTTTAAAACCTCTAAAATTTGAGAATTTACCTCCCGTTGCACTGCCAACTGGTTCTGCTGCTTTATCTGGCTAATTTGGGTGGAATCGACAGGACTGGTATGCAAGGAATCTATGGTTAATACATAAACTCCATTGTTTCCAAATACAGGTTTTGAAACTTTTCCATCCTTCCAAACCGGATTAAAAGCAGCTCCTACCACCTTAGGCTCAAAGCCGGAATTAGGGATAAAAGGCGTGGTAAAACTAATATGTTGCCCTATACTTACAGAATCATTCAACCCGGAAGCTATTTCGCTTAAAGTGGAGCCTTTAATCTTAGCAGCTATTTGTTCAGCCTTCTTTTTTCTGCGAACTACTGCTTCTATCTGTGGACGAACAGAAGCCAGTGATGCTGTTCCTTTTTCAGATTTCCCTGTTAATACAGCAATGACATAATGGTTACCTATAGAAAAAACATTAGAAACATCATTAACATTGGCATCAAATGCCCATTTAATTAAATCCCTGGCCGAATTCAATTCATTAACATTAAAAGCAGTAGCTTGTACATCTTTTGCAACCTGGACAGTATAACCTTTCTCTTTGGCTGTTTTCTCAAACTGTTCCCGTGTCTGATTTAAACCCCTAAATTTATTAGCTTCAGAAAATATGACGTTATCCGTTTTCTGGCTCGGATCCATTCCTTGAGAGAGATAAGCAATTTTATAACCCATCTCCATGTGTTTCTTATCCGTAATCTTTACCAGATGATATCCAAATTGAGTTTTAACAACACCAACTGACCCTACGCCATTGTTATTTACATACTGGATAAATTCCGTGGGAATATTGGGGTTATCAGGCGTTAAAACCAATTCCCCACCATTCTCTTTTTGTGCATCCGAATAGGTATTGACCATATCAGTAAAATTGGCGCCATTCTGAATTGCCTTTTTGATGCTATCTACCCTAAACCGGGCAGTAGAATCAGGCGTAATCTGTGTGCTGATCAAAAGCTGTTGAACATCTACAGTATCAGCAATCTTCTTTTCTCCCATTTTTCGGGCGTAAACTACCATTCCATTATCAAAATAAGGACCGTAAACTTTTCCCTCCGGTAGTGCAATAAGTTCATTCTCAACAGAAGACTGGAGCAAACTCCCCGGGATATAACGGTCAGTATATTGAGATTCTGAATTCCGTGTTAAGAAACCAGGCATATTCGTACTGCTAACCGTATCAAATTGTGGCACCAATTCTTTAAGTCCACCCAAAATACGAGCCGAATCCTCAGGCGATGGAACAATATCGAAAGAAACATATTCCAAAGAGCGGGAAGCTTCCACCTGGTATAATTTAGAATGTTCATTCAAATATGCCTGCAATTCCTCATTAGATATGGAAACTGCAGAATCAGGTACAGTAGAATAGGAAGCCGCTACAAAAGAAATATTAGAAAAGGTATTATTTTCCTTTAATTTTTCTTCCGAAAGCCATTTAGGTACGTACAATCCCTGAGTTATAAGAGAGGTAAATTTCGTAATCAGGGAGCTATTTTGAAGATAATCCTCTATTTGAAGCCACCTCTGCCGCATTACCATTGCCTGTTGGTTATCCTGAGGAGCATTTCTTATATTTTGTAAAAAAGAAGCCACCCGATTGGGGTCAAATTCACCCGTATTCGGATTCTGAAAACCGGGGTTCTGTTTAATCTGAGGGGCCGCATCCATGGTTAGCGTAAGGTCCCTAAGTTCTGCAGAAGAGAAACCAATACCCAGTTTTTCATATTCCGTCCCCAGTACCTGATCCTGTACAAATTTATTATAAACCTGCGTCCGGATCTGATGCCGGATATCATCGTTCATCTTTGCCTGAGGATTATTCATCTGGTATATATTCTCCTGTTGCTGAACCAGTTGCATAAAATCCTGATATTGAAGACCATCTCCATTCACGGTTACCACCTCGGTATCTCTTTTGAAAAAAGATTTTGGCCCCACAAAGGCATCCATCAACAAAAATGCAACCAAACTGATACAAACAACAATAACGACCACTGTTGCATATTTGTCCCTCAAAGTCTGTATTACTGACATATCCTAATTTTAAGTTCGCAAAAATAGGATAAATTGCCCTTTCATACAATAGATTATACACAATATTGAAATCTACAATATTTAAAAGTATTGCTAATCCTGACTTACAGAAAACAACTTATCCACAAAAACTGTTAATAGAATAGAAAATCCGAAAGGAAAAAAGTGAATTAGCAAGAATAAAAAAGCCAATAACCAGAATAATCCCCAAAAACTGTTTTTTTCAAAATTTCATCCACACCAAAAATTGAGAATTCCATCAGAAAACATAAAAAATTTCCCCCCATAAAGACAAATTAACAACCTATGGATAACTGCTTATAAAAACCTTTATTCTCCTCTTTAAAGCAGATTTTGGATATTTAATCACTGTGAATTAAATGTTAATAAGGAGGTTCTGGATATTAAGAATTAAATTTGCAAAAAAGAAACGATAAAAGTTTCCACAAATTCACAGCCCTAATGATAATATTGTTTTTATAAATAATTAAATAATAACTACTATTATGTTGGAAGTAGAAGTGGCAAAAAGAAACTTAAAAAAAGTCGGATATTTGAATCTCGAATTGGATCCCACGCTGGATTTTTTCGAAGAGATCGAACGACTTAAAAAAGAAAAAAATGCCATATTGCTCGCCCATTACTACCAAGAGCCTGATATTCAAGATGTTGCAGATTATATCGGAGACAGTCTCGGGCTTTCTCAGCAGGCTGCAAAAACGGATGCTGACGTTATCGTTTTTGCCGGAGTGCATTTCATGGCGGAAACCGCCAAGATACTTTCTCCTCAAAAGAAAGTCTTGCTGCCGGACCTGCATGCCGGTTGTTCCCTGGCAGATAGTGCGCCTACGGAGGCTTTTAGAAAATTTCGGGAGGCTCATCCTGATCACTTGGTTATCACCTACATCAACTGTACCGCGGAGGTGAAGGCGCTCAGCGATATTATTTGTACTTCTTCGAGTGCAGAACGGATTATAGATACCATTCCCGAAGATCAGCCCATTATTTTCGCTCCCGATCGAAATTTAGGAGCCTACCTGATAAAGAAAACCGGCCGGGATATGCTGCTTTGGAATGGCTCCTGCCAGGTACATGAGATTTTTTCTGCCGAGCAGATTACGAAGTTGAGGGTTCGTTTTCCAAAAGCAAAGGTGATCGCCCATCCCGAATGTGAGGACGTTGTTTTGAAACTGGCCGATTTTATTGGTTCCACCTCTGCTCTTTTAAAATATGTTTCGGGAAATGAGGCTTCTGAATTTATTGTCGCCACCGAACCCGGTATTCTTCACCAAATGGAGAAAAATTGCCCCGATAAGACCTTTATTCCTGCCCCTGCAAACGGTAGTGACGGTAGTTGTACGGCTTGTAACAATTGCCCGCACATGAAGTTGAATACGCTTGAAAAATTATACTTGTGTATGGAATACGAAGAACCGGAAATTAAATTGTCCGCTGATTTAATTGAAAGGGCACGGAAACCTATTGATAAAATGCTCGAGATATCGGCCCGTTTTGGGTTGTAAAGCTAAAAAAATAAGTTCAAGGATTCTTTTCTAATCAACCAAATCATGAAAAGTTTAAATAAATTAAGTTTTCGCATTGGGATATTCCTTTTATCCACCTTTTTCTTTTTAAACGCCTGCAAAAAGAACGGAGCTAAACCAGATAATGGAAATGGAGGTACCTCGGTTCAACAAAACCGACTGTCGGATGCCGATTCTCTGAAATTTTATGTGTGGTGGATCAATGAATCAGATTCAGCCAATGTGCCTTTATATTATTGGTATGACCAGGTTCCTGCTAATTTTCAATGGTGGAGTAGTAAGTATAAAACCGGATCTGATATGCTGACGACCATGCGATCCTATGCTGAAGTAGATAATAAAAAAGTAGATAGGTATAGTTTTCTGGACATGTCCGGTGCGGTAGCTGGAGAATTGCAGGGGGGAGAGCAAATTCAGGGAGATTATGGTTTTATGCCGGCCCTGGCACACGATAACGACGGAAATCTTTATCTCCTGATAGAATATGTTTATAAAGGTTCGCCTGCGGGAAAAGCCGGTGTTGTCAGGGGAGATGAAATTATAGCTATAAATGGTAATTCTAATTTGGATTTTACCAGCCAGAGCGGTGTTAATCAGATTGATTCTGCCTTATTCTCCAGTAGTTCTGTAACCTTAAAACTGACGAAACCGCACAGTGATTCTGCCTTTACCGTAAATTTGGATGCTGCTCAATATCACATCAATCCGGTTTTATTAGATAGTGTATATACGATATCTGGGGAAAAAGTTGGCTATTTCGTGTATAATTCCTTTATTAGTGTAACTTCTTCGCAAAATGGAGCGCTGGCTAAAAGTGAAATAGATGATGCCTTTTCAAAATTTAAGACGGCCGGTATAAAAGATTTAATTGTGGATATCAGGTATAATGGCGGTGGATCGGTAGATGCAACAGAATATCTGGATAACCTGATGGCGCCTTCTTCTGCTAAAGGGCAGGAAATGTACAAAACCATTTATAACGAAGAGTTGACAGAAGCGTATAATTATCTGAAAACGAATGGGAATGACCAGCAAAAGGCAACAGCAGAAGCTGCCCTCGACCCTATCAAATTTTCTGCAGAAGCCAACAATCTGAATTTAAATAGGGTATTTTTTATCGTATCCCATGGAACAGCTTCTGCCGCGGAATTAACAATTAACAATCTCAAGCCTTATATGGATGTAAAACTCATTGGAGATACAACTTATGGAAAACCGGTCGGCTTTTTCGGAATTCCTATTTCTTATGTTACTGAAGACAAAGGCTATCAACATGTGGCAGACATGTACGCCATTAATTTTCAATCAGTCAACAGCAAAGGGGAGGGAGATTATTATAGTGGAATGACCCCGGATGTATTCATGGGTGATTATGTAGGATATAATTGGGGGGATACAAAGGATCCAAGGCTGGCGTCCATAATAAATTATATTGAAAAAGGAAAGTTCCTTACTCAGGATGATATTGATAATATGGCCAGACAGGCTAATACTCAGGCCAGAAAAACCGGTAAAAAGCCTGCCGATAGGTTTTTAAGAAAGTTCAACCAGCTTCGTCTTGAAAACCCACATCAATTTAACGGAATGGTAGATTACCGGAGAGGGATTGAAGGAACTTTTAAAATTAAGTAAATCCTTTATACAATAGAACGCTGATTTTTATGATCATTTATGATTTTACATGATAAAATCATAGTGTATTTTTATCAAAAAATCAGTGAATATCTTTTTTATCTTGAGAATCAGCGTTCCATTTGAATTGTGTTATGCCCTTCAGACTGACCAAATTTACATAACAGAAGCCATTTTTCAATATTTTAGTCTTGTATTTTAAGAAAGCGAAAGTGTTGGTTCCTGGTGATTTTTCATCCATTTTTTCCAGGCGATATAGCCCAAAATAGCAATAATGATATAAAAAATATTCAGAAAGCTGAAAAGGATCAATTTTTTGAAGAAAAACATGCCGATATCCACAAAATCGGCTATAAGAAGAGCAATCCAGTTTTCAATTTTTCTTTTAGCCAGGAGCCACATTCCGGTAGCTGCCATTGCCGAGCTAAAAGAATCCATGAATGGAACATTGTTAATTTTATAAGTAGATAACCACCAATACAGCCCTCCCCAGAGTACTAAAAATAAGATTAGAGCAATCCTTAATTCTCTACGGTTGCATTTGGTAATCGGGGTTTCTTTATCCTGGTCTTCCTTTTTCCGGCTCCAGAAGTACCAGCCATAGATACTCATAACCAGATAATACAAATTCAGCGCAACGTCAGGGTACAACTTGTATTTTTCTCCTATAAAAATAAAGATGCTTAATAAGATTCCCGCTATTCCTGCAGGATAAACCCAGATGTTGTTGGCCCGGGCACATAAAACGCTGATAATGGAAAATAATACAGCCAGCCCTTCTATCCAGCTCATATTTTCAATACCTGCAAGCAGGTTGTGTAGGATTTCCTGTGAGGTCATTTAAAGAAATTAGAAATCATACAACTCTGCCTGTTCTTCTACCCACTCCCGACCTTTTTGTTTTTTAAAGGCTTTCCAATCATCGGCTACTTCGCTTGGCAGGGAAAAAAGCGCTTCTTTAAAAGACCGGATAGGGTGTTCCTTTTGAAGAGAAAGCAAGAGATATTCTTTTATTACATCGTGATTTATAGAAAGGGCATAAGCCTGCATGGCATCATAAGATTTCCGGGAACTCATTTTCTCAAAAGAAATATATTCATCCAGTACATTTTCTATGGCATCAAACAATTTGCGTTCCTCCAGTTCTTTTTTGGAAAAAGAATTGCTTTCGTCAGGCTTTACGTTAGTTACCAGGGAGGAAAATGAAATAATTTTTCCACTGGAGATGTGATAAAAGCAAAGCATGCCTTTATCGACATTTTCTGCAATTTCCTCTATTTGTTCCGAAGTTAAATTTACCATCACCCCAAATTTAAGAATTAAAAATTATGTGGGATCCACCCATGCGTTATTTTCTTTTAACAAATTAATAAGTTCATCTACGGCAGTTTCTTCAGGAATGTTTCTCTTAATAATTTCTTTTCCGCGATAAAGCGTTATTTTTCCCGGGCCGCTGCCCACATAACCAAAATCTGCATCTGCCATCTCTCCGGGTCCGTTTACGATACAGCCCATCACTGCAATTTTCACCCCTTTGAGGTGATAAGTTCTCGAGCGAATTTTTCCGGTCACCTCCTGCAAATCAAACAGTGTTCGGCCGCAGGCGGGACAAGAAATGTATTCTGTCTTGCTGATTCGGGTACGCGTTGCCTGCAATATAGAAAAAGCTGTGTTATTTAAAAATTGATTGTTGTCTTTCATTTCCAGATAAGTGCGGCCACTAATCTTTGGATTCTTTAGTAAATCCAAATGGTTTTTCAACCAGATTCCCTCTCCCATCCCCTCTAAAAACAGGGCCCCGGCTTCACTGGAGAAATGAATAAGCTGCTCATCTATGGTTGCATCTAAACTTTCTACACATAAAATTACGGGTATTTTTGATTTCCTGAGCCAAAGGTCATTTATTTTTTCACGAACAGCATGGAGAGCAAGGGTTCCACTTGCAAACAGGCAAAAAACAGTGGTACTGTTATCCTGTTTTAATAAAACTTCCCAATCGGCTTCTGGAATTTGTTTGCAGTCAATGGAGATAAAATTTAGAATCGGGGAAGGGACATCCAGCTTTTGCATCCATGTCTGTGCCGTAAAGAGGGGAAAGTACCGGTTTTTATCAGGGGCATGCTCATAAACCTGTGCATTGCATATCACCTTTAAGCCTGGAGGAGAATCAAAAGGCAGGTATTTTTCAGAAGTGTAAATATAATCCGCCGCAGAATCGCCTTTGTTCCAACTGTTGTTTTCTTTCTTAAAAGAGTAACCAATGGCCTGCAGGTTTTCTTTTGTAAGTTTAGTTTCCGAAAAATCGGCAATGACTACCGGTGGATTTTTAGCTCCGATATTTTTTATCTCATTGGTAGGTCTTCTATTATAAAGGATCGGACTATAAGCACGATTTTTATTTGTAAGATTTTCATTTTTAGAGTCCGGATATTTTTTGAAACGTTTTACCAGATCACGGCAGACAGGAAGTTCAAATTCAGGTTCTTCGGTCAATGAAACCCGGATGGTATCTCCCAGCCCATCTTCGAGCAGAGCGCCTATACCGATGGCGCTTTTGATTCGGCCGTCTTCCCCATCCCCGGCTTCAGTGACGCCCAGATGTAAGGGATAACATTCTTCAAATTCTGCTTTCATCGTTTGTACCAGCAGACGATAGGCATGGACCATCACCTGGGGGTTGCTGGCTTTCATGCTGAGTACAATTTGATGAAAATTTTCATCGCGGGCAATGCGTAAAAATTCCATGGCGCTTTCCACCATTCCCATGGGCGTGTCTCCAAAACGACTCATAATGCGGTCGCTTAGTGAGCCGTGATTGGTGCCGATCCGCAGAGCAGTACCATATTCTTTACAAATTTTTATTAAAGGAAGAAACTTGTTTCTAATTCGTTCTATTTCGGCCTGGTAAGCAGTGTCAGTATATTCTTTTACCTCAAATTTTTTTTTGTCTGCGTAGTTTCCCGGATTAACGCGGACTTTCTCCACTATCCGGGCGGCAATTTCCGCAGCATTAGGCGTAAAATGAATATCCGCCACCAGAGGCGTGTTATATCCTTGTTTTCTAATTGCATTTTTAATAGAGAGCAGGTTTTCTGCATCTTTTTTACTGGGGGCGGTAATGCGAACCAACTCGGCTCCTGCTTCTATACAACGAATGGCCTGAGCTACAGTAGCTTCAGTATCCATGGAGTCGGTTGTCGTCATTGTCTGAATCCGGATGGGATGACTGTTTCCAATCAGCAGATATCCTACTTTTACTTCCCGTGTGGGAAGTCGTTTATATTTCGTGAAAGAATCACAATAATAGTTCATAAGAATGATGTGTTTGTGGTCTGTTTGCAGACTTCTTCTTGCAAAGATACTAAACTACAGAAAGTAGAAAGAAGACGGATGATAAGTTATTTTTCCAAATTTACCCATCATATTTTCCAAATTTACCCATCATATTTTCCAAATTTACCCATCATATTTTCCAAATT
>CAYRBD010000031.1:19334-23678 GCA_964422465.1 uncultured Chitinophagaceae bacterium | reverse complement strand
TTTTCCAAATTTACCCATCATATTTTCCAAATTTACCCATCATATTTTCCAAATTTACCCATTATTTTCTAAATTTGCTTTGTAAAGTATAAAAAAATGTATAAACGATTTTTATGTACGCCGGTTGAAGAAGCCTTAAAGGATACCCCGGTATTGCTTATTACCGGAGCCCGGCAAACGGGTAAAAGCACGTTTTGCAGACAATTAATGAATGAAAAAATATTTACAGGAACTTCGGTGACGATGGATGATCCTGCAACACTGACGGCTGCGCGGACTGATCCAATGGGGTTTTTGTTGAATCAGGAAAAACGCCTGATCATTGATGAAGTACAACGGGCGCCCGGGTTATTTTTAAGCCTGAAAAAATTAATTGATGAAGACCGGAAGAATCGCCGGGTTATTTTAACAGGGTCTTCTGATGTAATGATGTTGCCAAAAGTGGCGGACTCCCTGGCAGGAAGGCTGGAAATTCACAATATTTGGCCCTTATCTCTTAGTGAAATAGCAGGTAAACGGTCTTCTTTTTTGAAAAAACTGATGTCAGAAAATGGAAAATTTAAGGCAGGAAAATGCGAATGGAAGGAGTTGATTGATTTAATAAGAAGAGGCGGTTACCCGGAAGCGGTAGCGAGAAAAACCGAAAAACGGCGAGATAAATGGTTTGACGCTTATCTTACTTCTCTTATACAAAAAGACATTCGGGAGTTGGCTAATATAGATGGGTTTATACACCTCCCAAAAATAGTACACTTGTTAAGCACCCGGGTGGGCAGCACAATAAATATGTCTGATATCGCACGTCTTGCGGGCGTGAAAAACACTTCATTTCAACGGTATATGGCCCTGTTGGAACAGGTATTCTTACTGGTAAAAATTCCTGCCTGGACTCCAAATGCAGAAGGGCGTTACGTGAAATCACCAAAAATATTTTTAAATGATACAGGGTTACTCTGTAACCTGAAAGGAGATGGGGAGAACCTTTTGGAGGATCATACCGCAGCGGGCAGTCTGTTAGAAAATTTTGTGGTTCTGGAAATAGTAAAGCAAATGAGTTGGTTTGATGAATCCTTGAAAGCAATGCACTTTAGCATGCATAAAGGCGCTGAAGTAGATCTGGTATTGGAAGACCACAGAAAAAGGATTTATGGTATTGAGATCAAATCAAAAGTATCTTTAAATAAAGGAGATTTTAAGGGATTAAAAAAATTAGCCGATCTGACCGGGAAAAAATTTCAAAAAGGAATTGTAATCTATCTAGGCGATCAGTCTCTGGGAGGATTTGGCGGAAAAAATTTATATGCCGTGCCTATCGTAAATTTGTGGTCGGAATAAGGATAAAGGGGGTACTTTTGCGACCATGAAGAAAGGAATTTTGTTCTTGCTGTTCGTGGGATGTGGGAAGTTGCTTTTTGCCCAGGATAGCGGGTATGTGATGCGGCATATCAAGATGGATTCATTTGTAGTTACGGCTTCCAGGTATGGCTTTGATGTAAAGGGATTTATTAAGCGGGTAGAGAATGACACCACTTTTTACAAGGCTTTTAAGAATTTGCGCATACTGGCTTATACCTCAAAGAATGATATTCGAATTCTAAAAGAAAATGGGAAAGTAAAAGCTTCTCTGCTGAGCACGACACGCCAACATCGGCAAAACGACTGCCGAACCATGGAGGTATTAAATGAAAAAACCACCGGTCCTTTTTATAACCACAAAAAGGAATATAATTATTATACGGCAGAACTTTATGCTAACTTATTTTTTACAAAAGGAAAGGTATGTGGAGAAAATAATTTAATAAATGGAGAAGATTCGCAGGAATCTTCCGGGGGAAGCCTCGACCGTCATAAAGAGCAGTTGAAACAACTCATTTTTAATCCGGGGCAGCGTATTCATGGGGTGCCTTTTATCAGCAGAAAAGTAGCCATTTTTGATGATAAAATAGCGCCTATGTATGATTTTTCCATTCATTCTGCCCAATATGGATCCACGGATTGCTATGTTTTTACAGCCGCTGCCAAACCGGAATTTGAAGATAAAGTGGTTATCAAAAACCTGGTTACTTATTTTAGTAAAGATAATATGGAAATCGTGTATCGGGATTATGCCTTATCCTATAATACCCTGCTTTTTAATTTTGATGTGGAAATGAAAGTGAACATGACTCATTTTGATGGCCTGATGGTGCCGTCAAAAATAGAATACAATGGGGATTGGAAAGTTGTTTTTAAAAAAAGGGAGCGTGCGGTTTTTCATACTACATTTTTTGATTTTTCGCATCAGGGATAGATTGTTTTCAAAAAATTATAAATTTTTATAGCTAACTTCTATCTTTAGGCATAAATTTTTTTTATGCCGTTAATTCTTTGTCTGATAGGCATTATCCTGTTGGTCTTATTAATTGTCTGGGTAAAGCTGGATACGTTCATTTCTTTCATTCTGGTAAGTATATTACTCGGGGTGGCCAGTGGGATGTCTGTGGGAGATTTATCAGATTCTCTTGAAAAAGGGATTGGAAACATGCTTGGTTCTCTGGTAATCATCCTTGGATTTGGCGCCATGCTGGGCAGGCTGGTTGCAGAGAGCGGCGCTGCGCAGCAGATTACCCATTCCTTGACCCGGCTTTTTGGAAAAAAATACCTCAGGTGGGGGATGTCGCTGGCGGGGTTAATTGTTGGGATTCCGCTCTTTTATACTGCTGGTTTTGTGGTGGTTATCCCGCTTATTTTCGCAGTAGGCTATTCTACCAAATTACCATTGCTCTCTATCGGCGTCCCCATGCTGGCGGCGCTTTCAGTGGCACATGGTTTTTTGCCTCCTCATCCCTCGCCGACTGCTATTTCAGAACAATTGGGTGCGGATATTGGCACTACCTTACTTTATGGTTTGCTGCTGGCTATTCCGGCCATTGCCATTGCAGGCCCTTTGTATGGGAGTACTTTAAAAAAATACGTGGTTCATCCTCCAAAAGATTTGCTTCCGGAAGAAAACCTCTCCCGGGAAAAGCTCCCCGGGCTGGGGATCAGCCTGTTTTCGGCCTTGTTGCCTTTGGTTTTGCTGGCGCTCACGACCATCGCAGGAAATATATTTCCGCCCGGTTCTCTTCCTGACAAGATCATTCATTTTCTGGGGAACCCTAATATGGCCATGTTTATTTCCGTACTGGTTGCCATTTATTTTCTGGGTATTCGTTGCGGCCGCAACATCCCTACGGTAATGGGAGAGTTGCAGGATGCCTTCAAGGGTATTTCAGTTATCCTGTTGATTATCGCCGGATCGGGTGTGTTTATGGAAGTGATGAAAGACAGCGGAGTCAATACTTATATTGCTGCTGCCCTCAAGGATTGGCAGATTCCCCCGCTGATTTTGGGATGGATGATTGCTGCAATTATCCGGATTTGTATTGGTTCTGCAACGGTGGCGGGGCTTACAACGGTAGGAATTTTACTTCCTCTGGTTCAGCAACAAATGATTCATCCTTCTCTGATGGTGTTGGCCATTGGCGCCGGAAGCCTGATGTTTTCTCATGTGAATGACGGGGGATTCTGGCTTTTTAAAGAATATTTTAACCTGAGCATAAAAGAAACTTTTAAAACCTGGACGGTGATGGAAACCCTTGTTTCTTTTACCGGGCTGATAGGGGTTTTGGTGTTAAATCTGTTTATTTAGAGCAGATACAGCCCTTTTTGAATCTCCCTGTATATATCTTACTTTTGCTAAAACTTAATTTGATGAACAGCTTTTTTTTAATTCTGCATTCCTGGTTTCGCTGGCTTATTTTAATTGCTGCGGTTTGGACGGTGATTAGAGCCATTGCCGGGGTGGCCGGTCACAAACATTATACAAAGGCAGATAACAGAAGCAGCCTTTTTTTTCTGATTTTTATGGACTTGCAGTTTTTAATTGGCATTGTTACCTATTTTGTCAGGGGCTGGGCAAGTAAATGGAATGGAGATGTTGCAGCAATGATGCAAAATACGGCTGAACGGTTTTTCGCATTGGAGCATGTTGTTTTGATGATCGTTGCGCTCGTTTTGGTGCATGTAGGCCGCAGGGCCGTTAAGAAGGGTTCGGTAGATCGCAAAAAGCACAGCCGGGCGCTCCTGTATTTTGGACTTGCGCTGATCCTTATTTTTGTAGCCATCCCCTGGCCTTTTCGTGCTGAAATTGCACGCCCGCTGTTCCGGTTTTAAAAAGTTGTAGTAGTTTTTCTCTTGGAAATTTGTACCTTCACGGGTTAGAATAGTATTTTTTACAACCTGTAATATAAACCAAAAGAAAATGAAAGGGTACCTGTTTTTTATCCTGTTCTTGTCTTTACCCGTTTTAAGCATAGCGGATGG
>CAYRBD010000031.1:14235-19234 GCA_964422465.1 uncultured Chitinophagaceae bacterium | reverse complement strand
CAAATCTCCTATAGTTCTCTTCATGAGTTTTATGAACTGATTCAGAAAAAGTATCCCGACTGGGTGCGCGAGCTTACGCCGGAGAAAAAAGACCCGCTTTCATCTATCTAAAACTGAAATCGCCTAATGGAGCTTCAATTTCAATACGACAAACAGGAGGTTATTGACGCCCTTCGCCTTCATTTTATGAACCGGCCTGAAATGAAGCTCTTTAAGGGAGCTTTTGTACTCATGATTGTACTCGCTTTTATTGGTTATGGAATGGGGCTGGTAACCCTGAAGATGGTAATATGGATTTTTTTGCTTAGCATTGTTCTGATTCTTCTTTTTTGGTATATTTTACCCTATACAGTTTACCGGAATGCCAAGACTTTCCGGGAACCGACTATTTCACTACGCTGGACAAAGGATGGGATTACCATTGGGACGAAAGGAGGAGAGAGTTCTCTTCCCTGGACGAGATTCAATCAGATACTGGAAACCAAACAGTTTTTTTATCTTTACCGCACCAATAAATCCTTCTTTCTTATTCCTGCAAATGCCTTTCCCGATCGGGAAGAACGCGTAGCTTTCAGTGAATTGTTACAAAATCAATTCAGCAATTATACCTTCAAATAAGAAAAAAATCATTTTTCCAGGTACATTACTTCTTTAACCAGTTTTACCGTGTTTTCTATGTTGGGCAGATAGAGCTTATTCAGATTGGGGGCATAGTGCATTGGGGCATCCGCAGCAGTTATGCGACGTATTGGAGCATCCAGATAGTCGAAACCTTCTTTTTGAATACGATAAGCAATTTCAGAGGAAACGCTGCACATTGGCCATTGTTCTTCCACAATAACCAGGCGGTTGGTCTTTTTAACGGAATTTAAGATGGTATGCCAGTCCAGCGGCCGGATGGTTCTTAAATCAATCACTTCGGCTTCAATATCTTCTTTAGCAAGTTCATCGGCAGCGCCCATGGCTACTTTCATCATTTTATTGAAAGAGACAATGGTCACATCACTGCCCTCCCGTTTGATGTTTGCTTCTCCAATAGGAATAAGATATTCATCTTCAGGAACTTCTCCTTTATCAGAATAAGTTACCTCGCTTTCCATGAAAATCACCGGGTTATCGTCACGAATTGCTGATTTAAGAAGCCCTTTGGCATCATAGGGGTTGGATACGGAAACTACTTTTATACCGGGGATGTTGGCATAAAGGCTTTCAAAAGCGGTGGAATGCTGGGCGCCCAATTGTCCGGCAGAGCCATTGGGCCCGCGAAAGACAATGGGACATCCGATTTGACCTCCGCTCATGGCCAACATTTTAGAAGCGGTATTGAGAATCTGGTCCAATGCAAGTACGGCAAAGTTCCATGTCATAAATTCTACGATGGGTCGTAAGCCATTCTGCGCGGCACCGACACCAATTCCGGCAAATCCTAATTCGGTAATGGGGGTATCAATTACCCGTTGTTCTCCAAACTCATCCAGCATCCCCTGGCTGACTTTATAAGCGCCGTTGTATTCTGCTACCTCCTCTCCCATAAGAAAAACACGGTCATCGCGCCGCATTTCTTCTACCATGGCTTCCCTTAATGCTTCTCTAAATAATATTTCTCGCATCTTCCTTTTATTTTCTTACCAAAAGAATTTATATCAAACATGCAAAAATATCGTTTAAAGTCGAAAAAGCCAACGACAATATTTTTAAAGGGACAAATAGAGTTGGTTTTCCAAAAATTTATGAAATTTAATCAATAGAATAGGCTTTTAGTATAAATTTTCCTTCCGAGATAACCACTTTCTTTTTAAAGGTTGCATCGGTACTTAAAAAAGAGGTTCCGGAAAAGGAACCTTCGACATAGGTTGTTGTAAGCCTGGCTATAACTACTTTTGCATCTGCCACTATGTTTTCCGATCCGGGGAAAGTATTAATATTCCCATTTTTATCAGACATCGGCCCCATTGTAATGTACCCGTTTCCATTTGGGTCAATATAATTAATCAATACCTGAGGTACTTCACCGCCATCGGAAGGGGTAGCCTTATTTGGATCCTGGTAAGTCATTGCAGCTATTTTGTTATTATTGAAAAGGATGATGCCAATGTGCTCTTTGCCGGAACCTGTTTCTCCCTTATAGCCCTGCAGGATGCAGTTAAATAGTTCGTCTTGCGTAGAATAGCCAAGGCTGGCAATAGCTTGATCTGTATATTTTTTTTGAACACCGTCAACTTTAAAACTAATGTAATATTCCGGAGGAGTTTCATCCGCTCCGGTTCCATTGCTGTTATTTCCTTTCTTACAACCATTAATTATTACCAGCGCGAGAAAGAGAAAAAATAGCTTTTTGAAAAATAACTTGTTCATTACAGTAGAGATTTAAGGTTAAAATTTGAACGCCAACCCTAAAGTAAGGTATGAAACACCGTAGCCCAGTTCTGCAAAAGCAGCGATATTAGGGGTGAAAAAGTAACGCCCTCCCACATATAGTGTGAAACCTGCGGCGCTTCCGTAATTTCCTGTTCCCGCTACATTATTTCCGTTGTTATCCTTGTATTTATAATTGAGCAGGTTGTAGGATAACATAATGCCGCCATAGACATCAAAATTATCTGAATTTATGCCGTTGTAGTGGTAAGCGCTGCGTAATCCAAGGATCGTATATCCCCACTTTTGTTTATAGTCAGACCCCGAATAATTGTAAGTTTTCCTCCCAAGGTATCCTCCAAGACTGATAATGCCCGGCCCTCCGATATCCCATACGCCTCTTTCATACTGCAGACTTAAAGCGGGAGATTGTGAGCCGTAAGTAAAACTGCCCAAAGAACTGCCCAGTCCTGCTCCGGCGCTAATGATATTGGTTCCTTTTACAAATTGCTGGGCATACAGGGAGGAAGATACAACGAGTGCAGCCACAAGAATGAATACTTTTTTCATGATGATTGTTTTTAAAAGGTTAAAAGATGTTAATCTATGTGCTAAGATAAGCGCAGCCACCGGTCGGTTCCAAGTGGTATTTATTTTTTGCTTGAGGTATTTTATTTTTTGTACCAAAAAGGCGAATAATTGTAATCAGCATGAAAGCAATTACGGGCGGGAGCATGCCTTTGACTTTAAAAAGCCTGACGATAGCTAATATTTTTGATAAGGATTGTAAGAAAAGCTTAACTTGTTGCTGGAATTGGTCCGGTGGCTTTAGGTGTAATTTATAATGCAATTCAATGGCCAGACTTTTACTGATCCTTTGCCTTATCTTCTTATTTTTCAACGCAGCGGCACAGTCCGTTCAGATAGACTCGTTGCAAAAGGCATTGCAAAACTATCCTTCCTCAGATACGGTACGGTTGGGAATGATGAATGATTTGGTTTTTTATTACAGCAGCACAAACCCCGATAGAGGAGTCGGGCTTGCTGATACGGCTATTTTGTTGGCTTTACAACTTGAGGATACCGGCCGGCTTGCCTCTGCTTACAATTATAAGGGACTTTGTTATGCTGCCATGGGAAATGACAGCGTGGCCTTGGTTTGGTTAAAAAAATGCCTTTCCATTCACCAAAAATCCGGCAACAAAAAAGGACAAGCTGCAGTATTGCACAATATGGGCATTAGCTATTCTAATC
Source organism: uncultured Chitinophagaceae bacterium (assembly GCA_964422465.1). Lineage (GTDB taxonomy): Bacteria > Bacteroidota > Bacteroidia > Chitinophagales > Chitinophagaceae > FW021-bin31. Next base: position 15,625 of record CAYRBD010000031.1, on the reverse strand, counting down.
TTTCCAGCTATTCTGAAGCAATGGATTGTCAGCAACGGGCTTATGATATTTGCAAGGCCGAAGGTAATCGGTATGGTATGGCTACCATACTTAACAGCATCGGCGTAGTTTATCTCTATTTATCAGACTATGCAAAGGCACTGGATTGTTATTTTAAGGCGTTGCATTTTTATGAAGAAAAGAAGGATTCCCTAAATATGGGAGTTGCCTACACCAATATAGGCCTGGTTTTCCATCATGCATCAGAATTGAAAAAAGCCCTTTCATATCAACAAGGGGCTTTAAAAATATTTGAAAAAACGGGGGATGTTTATAATGAACAAAACTCACTGGCGAATATCGGGAATGTGTATGTTGATTCAGGGGAGATCAAAAAGGCAATCGGATTTTACCAAAGGGCGCTTCGTATTAATGAAAAATTGGAGAACAGAACCGGGATAGCTTCAGATTATATGAACATGGGTACAGCCTATTTTAATGGAGATGACTTTCAAAATGCCTATCTCCATTTGCAAAAGGGGCTGCTTTGGTATCAGCAGGTAGGGAATAATTATGGAGCAGGCCAAACCATCAATTACCTCGTTCTGATATACCTGAAGGCAGATCAACAGTTATTGGAACATATTGGAATTTCAGCATCCATGAGATTACAGAAAGCCGGGGAACTTCAACGGAAAGGCTTACGGATGGGGCAAATATCGGGTAATTTGGAAATTCAAAAAGATGGATGGGCAAATATGAGTACAGTATATACCCGGCAAAAAGAATTTAATAAAGCCTTGCAGGCCTATAAAAAGTATATTTTATTTCGGGACAGCATATTTAACGATGATAAGCGGGCAGAAATAATGCGGCTTTCTATGCAATATGCTTTCGATAAAAAGACGGAAGTTGCCCGAATGCAGCAGGAGAAAGAAAAAACCCTCGCTCAGGCAGTAATAAAACGCCAAAAGCTAATCAGGAATGGTGCCTTAAGTGGGGCTGGAGTTCTTCTGATAGCGGGTTTGATCAGTTTTGTTTTTTATAAAAGAAAACGAGATGCGGAAGAACACAAGAGGGAAATAGAATTAAAAGCAGCTGTAGCTGATTTGGAAATGAAAGCGTTGCGTGCCCAAATGAATCCACATTTTGTTTTCAATGCGCTCAACTCCATCAGTGAATTTATTAATAAGCATGAGACCCGGGCCGCCGACTATTACCTTGCCCGGTTTGCCAGCCTGATGCGGATGATACTGGAAAATTCGGAACAAAAAGAAATCCCCCTGGCAGATGAATTAAAGCCGCTGGAATTATACATGGAGCTGGAAGCAATGAGGCTTAATCAGAAATTCACCTACCGCATAGAGATTGATAAAGATATTGAACCTGAAAATATTTTAGTGCCTCCGCT
>CAYRBD010000031.1:11506-14135 GCA_964422465.1 uncultured Chitinophagaceae bacterium | reverse complement strand
TTTTTAACGGTTGCTGATGGACTGCAGGCCATTACTACCTTAAAACCGAATTTGGTTTTCTTGGATATCAGGATCCAAAGTCAGACGGGTTTTGATCTGTTAAAACAGTTGCCGGCAATGGATTTTGCATTGATATTTACCACTGCTTTTGAGAAATATGCTTTGCAGGCGTTTAAATTCAGCGCCGTGGATTATCTGCTGAAACCGGTAGATCCGGAAGAGTTGATACATACCATAGTAAGAGTGGAAAAGAAAATTTTCAAAGAAGAAGCGGCCGTAAAGTTGGAGGTTTTACTTCAGAATTTAATGGCGGTGCAGGGGCAGTCCAAAAAGATAGCCATTCCCACCCCCAATGGGTTGATTATTATCGCAGTAAATGAGATCATTCGTTTCCAGGCGAACATTAATTACACCACTATTTTTATGAAGGATAGCCGTAAAATTACGATTGCTAAAACCTTGAAAGAATTTGAAACCCTGTTATCGGATTATAATTTTTTCAGGGTACACAATTCCCACATGGTAAATCTTTCTTATGTTAAAAGTTACCAAAGAGGGAAAGGGGGAACACTTTTAATGACCGACCGCTCTGAAATTGAAGTTTCAATCCGGAGAAAGGAACGTCTGTTAAAAAGGCTATCCGGACTGCCTTTTTAAACCTGTTGAATGATCATGGCGCTGGCGCCTCCGCCCCCGTTACAAATGCCGGCAATGCCGTGTTCTGCTTTCTTTTCCTGTAAAATATTGGTGAGGGTAACGACTATTCGGGCGCCGCTGCAACCCAGAGGATGCCCCAGGGCAACAGCGCCTCCCCAGGCATTTACATATTCCGGAGACAGACCAAGCAGTTTTTCATTGGCCATTGTGACACAGGAAAAAGCTTCATTGATTTCGGCATAATCCATATCTGCAACAGTCAGTCCGGCTTTTTTTAAGGCGGCCTGCATGGCTAAAGTGGGGCTGGTTGTAAACCATTCCGGGTTCTGGGCCGCATCTGCAAAAGAAACGATTCTGGCCAGGGGTTTTAGTCCCAGTTCTTTCACTTTCTTTTCACTTGCCAGTACGACAGCAGCAGCGCCATCATTGATCTTAGAAGCGTTAGCAGCTGTAATAGTCCCTTCTTTTTGGAATGCTGTTCTTAGTTTAGGGATTTTTTCAAAGTTTACTTTGCGAAATTCTTCATCCTCGGTTACTTCAATAGTCTTTTTACCATCTATGATAACCGGCGTTATTTCTTTCTGGTAAAAACCTTTCTCATACGCAACGGCCACCCGTTTATAACTTTCGGCGGCAAAGGCGTCCTGTTCTGCGCGGCTAAGTTTGTATTTTGTGGCACATAACTCTGCGGCATTGCCCATGTGAAAATCTTTATAAGGATCCCAAAGGCCATCCCGAATAAGACCGTCTGTTAATTCCCCATGCCCCAGCCGGTAACCTTGTCGAGCCTTTGATAAATAGTAAGGTACCTGGCTCATGCTTTCCATTCCTCCGGCAACAAGGAGGTCTTTATCCTCCAGCATAATATTTTGTGCTGCCAGCATGATCGCTTTCATGCCACTTGCACAAACTTTATTGATGGTTGTGCAGGGCACGCTGGTAGGGATATCTGCATAAATAGCCGCCTGTTTTGCCGGTGCCTGGCCTTCATTGGCCGTCAGCACATTTCCCATATAAACTTCTTCAATTTGCTCCGGGCTTATCCCGGCTCTTTCCAGGGCTGCTTTTATAGCCAGGCTGCCCAGGCGGGTTGCAGGTACGGAAGCCAGACAACCTCCCAGACTGCCAATAGGAGTTCTGCTAATAGAAACAATAAATACATCTTGCATAATTATCGGCATTTAGGGGGTACAAATTTATAGCTCTCTCAAAGGATTGTTTTGTCTTTCCTTTTTTTTCTCACCTGTTTTTTTCTTTTTTTTCAGTCGTTCTTCTTTTGCTGCTGCTGAGGGACGGGTGGGTTTTCGCTTTTTGGAAGGCTTAAGCGCCTCCCGGACAAGCTCATTTATTTTTGAGATAACTTTTTCTTTATTTTCCAGTTGGCTGCGGGTTGCCTGTGAAGAAACAGCCAAAAGACCGGAATTGTTGATCCTATTTGATAATTTTTGGAAAAGGAGTTTCTTTTGCTCTGCTGTTAGTATTTCGGATTGCGCTATATTAAAGAGGGCCTCTACTTTTGTTTCTACTTTGTTGACATTTTGTCCCCCTTTCCCACTACTGCGGGCTGTGCGAAATTGTAATTCGCGGGTAAGGTCAACAGGTACTTTGTTCATAACCTTACAAAAGTACGGAATTCCTTTCAGGCCGCCTTTATTGCCGCCGGTTGCCTTCCGGACCGCCTTCGCCACATGTATAAAATTACCAGGACTACCAGAATTTGTGCAGTGTAGGTTTCGGCTGTTGGGAAAATACCCAGTACGCCGGCGTGAAAATTTAAAGGGATACTGGTAACCGATACATATCCCGCTTCCTGAAAGGCATGGACCCCCTGGCCTGCCAGTACAACCGCCAAAATCATAATAATAAAGGCTGAGTATTGAAACAACCGGCGGATAGGAAGATGAACGGAAAAACGGAGCAGCAGAAAAGCAATGAAGAGGACCACCAGAATAGCAGAAACAGCCCCCATCCA
>CAYRBD010000031.1:0-11406 GCA_964422465.1 uncultured Chitinophagaceae bacterium | reverse complement strand
GCATGTACCCAATTGATGGCCTTTCTGGCTTTTAAGGATTTAAGTAAACTTAAAATGGTAATTATAATAAGTACCGCCTCCAAACCTTCTCGAAGTAATATAGAGGCTGCAATCAGGAAAGAAAACCAGAAGGTATAGGTTTGTTCTCCCAGCAATTGAGAAGCCTTTACAATAGAAGCTTTAGCGGTAGCAATATTTTGTTCAACCTCCCTGAAGGATTGCTTCTTTTTAATAGAAGAACGTACCTTGTTCATGTTGGTTTCCAACTCATGAACGATGTGGGCATCTATGGCCCGCAACTGTTGTTCTACCGGCTCTACCCCATTGAGATAGGCAAACAATGCTTTTTGTCCGGCCAGGGAATGGTTTTGTTCCCTGTATAATTGTAGGGATTCATTCAATAGAGAAGAAGCCAGGTGAAGCGGCGTGCTTTTAGTGTTGGCCGGGCGGTGAAGCCGCAGCGCCGCGATACTCATTTTCCTTTGTCCTTCCGGGAATCTATTTTCCAATTCTTTGTCGGAAAGATGGGCAATATCCGGTAAAGGATTTGCAGCTTTGATTTTCCTGTAAATCTTCTCAAGAGAATCTTTGGAGTCGGGAAATTCCTTTTCAAAAGGTAATGATTTAATGTAAAAAGCAATTTGCCATAGCTGGTCATCCGAAAGTTCGTCAAAAGCCCGCATCCCCGTTCCCTGAACGCCCAGCCTGGTGGTGTTATAAATTTGCAATGGAGAGATGTATTTCATCATGGAGTCAGACAGAAAATTAGCCGGTGGGGGAGAAAAGGAGACGGCTGCAGGACCATTACCCTCGCCCTTTTTCCCGTGGCAGGACTGACAACTTGCGGCGTATAGTTTTTTGCCTTTATCAATATCGGGATACTGTACCGGGGAAATATCAATGAGGTGGAGCAGGATAATTTGTTTCTTAATTTGCTGTGCATTTTTGGCAATACGTTCTTTGGAGGCTTTTTTCAGAACGGACAGATGAAGGTTTTTTAATTGGTTGGAAAGCTGCTGTTGGTTATTTATCTCAATTTTGGAAGCTACAGAATCAAATAGTGCAATGGTTTCTTCCGAAAAATTTGTCATTTCCTGAAACTCTGCCTTATTTATGACTTTTCCGTTGCTTACAGCATTGGTATAATCCTGGGAGATGTAATCCAGCAGATTAATAAGCGCTCTGGCCTGTCCCTGTAGATTTTTATCCTGAGAATGCCCCTGGCGTGGTACCAGTATTACGATACAAAGCAGTATTAAAGAGAGCAGGCTTTTAAGAGTGTATTCCCGTAAAAAAGAGACTATTTTAAATTTATTCATCTTATCCGAACCGTTTTTTCAAATGGAGGATAGCAGGGCGACAAAGATAGACCCCGGAGAATAAATATATTTACGGTAATGGGAATAATAATTAATCCAAAGCGGATTTTCTTTTTCATTCGCATAGCAGAACGGGACAGGGCTGCAGACCTACAGGCTAAAGCCAGCGCCGGCGAAGAACCCTCCCGCTGAAGAGCGGGGTGCGCCACTGAGACTTTCACCTGTTTCTAATTTCCAGTGTGGATGATTTAATCCCAGCCGGTAGCCTGCGAAGATATTAAGTAAAAGATCTCTTGCCCGATTAATAGCCCAGGAGTAATTTACCGAAAGGTTTAAGGATAAATTATCCGTGGTCATGTGTTGAGAACCGGCAAAACTGGTCAGAGCATTTTCAAAAGACGGAGGGGTTTTTGATTTATCCTGCAGTAGCAAGTCATCATGCATTAACCCCAACCCCAATCCCGGGTAAAACAAGCTTCGATGCGAATACCAGAGCGTATAAAAGAAGTTGATATTGACCACATATAATCCCATTTTCGTTACATACCCCGAATTTTTATTTTTGGAATGAGTTGCTTCAAGTTGCCAGCCTGCAAAAAAACGACGAGATAAACTATCCGGATAGAAACGAAATGAAAGTTGAAAAAGAGCCGGGCGCTTTACGGGAGCCAGACCATATTGTGATAATTCCTTGTTCAAGGAAGAAAATGAAAGCCATGAATATTCACTTGCAAAAGATAGATATGTGTTATCATTTTGTGCCTGCATAGTAAAAGGGAAGAACAGGCTGAATGCTAAAGCGAGTATCTTAAGAGACTTCATGGTATCTTTATTTTCACTAGCGGCAACAATCCTCTAAGGTACAAAAAATTCAATAATGAATCCAAAACGTTATAACTCTCTTGCATCACAGCGGCAAGAGAGTTATAAAAACAGAGATGAACTGAAAAGTTATCCCATGGGACAAAACCTAAAAGTTTTGTTTTCATTAAGAAGACAAAGGCCTCTTTCAATGAAATTTTCAGGAATGATAAAATTCAATGGGGATATCCAGTGTTATCTTATCCCCTACCACGGCTCCCCCACTTTCGAGAAGAGCATTGTATTTTAATCCATATTCTTTCCGGGAGAGTTTTCCTGTTACTTCAAACCCCATACGCTGATTACCATAAGGGTCTTTTATTTTTCCGCCATACGCTACCTCTAAAGTAATCGGCCTGGTTACATCCCGAATGGTCAGGTCCCCATGAAGTTTATACTCCTCCTCATCTATTTTTTCAATAGAGGAGGATTTAAAAGAGATTTGAGGAAACTTCTCAGCATTGAAAAAATCATCAGAACGAAGATGGTCATCTCGCTGTTTTACCCCGGTATTCACACTGTTTGTATCGGCAGTAAAAGAAATTTTAGCGCTTTCAATATCTTCCCCTTCTGTTTCTACAACGGCATGAAACTTGTCAAAACTTCCACTAACTCTGGAAACAACCATGTGTCTGGCGATAAAACGAATTTGTGAATGTGCAGGATCCACGGTCCATTTGATTGTACTCATAGCATTTGATTTTTTAATAAAGAAGAATTATTCTCTTGCTCAATAATTACAATTGCAAGGCCAAAGGTGTTTAGAAAATCAGAATATAGCCAAATTTCTTTTAATTTGCAGAAGCAATTGGCCGGGAAATAACAAAAAGACGGCTATCCAAACTATTTATAACTCCTCAAAAAATTTAAACATTGGAAGATTTTTCTAAAACCATCAATGAGGCTTACCATTTTTCGGGCAAGAGTTTCAAGATTGGCAGCGGCATGCTGGATAAAAAAGTGCAAAGTGAGACTGCCGTTTCCATTCCTCTGCGTACCCTGAACCGGCATGGGTTAATCGCAGGCGCTACGGGAACCGGAAAAACCAAAACATTACAGTTGCTTACCGAAGGGCTTAGTGAGGCGGGGGTGCCTGTATTTGCAATGGATATAAAAGGAGACCTGAGCGGACTGGCTGCCAGCGGGAAAGAAAGCGACATGATCAAAAAGCGATATCAACTGCTGAAAGAACATTATGAACCCACGCCCTTTCCTGTTGAATTTTTAACGCTTAGCCGGAATAGCGGCACGCAACTAAAGGCTACGGTAACGGAGTTTGGGTCTATCCTGATGGCTAAAGTATTGAATTTGAGCGATACACAGGAAGGGATATTGGCCGTTTTATTCAAATTTTGTGATGAAAAAGGTATTCCGCTGGTTGATTTGGAGGATTTGGTAAAAGTACTTCAATATGCCATGAATGAGGGCAAAGAAGAGATTGAGAAAGGTTACGGTAAAATGTCAGGAGCCTCTCTGGGCGCTATCCATCGGAAAATAATTGCTTTGGAACAGCAGGGAGCGGACACCTTCTTCGGGGAACGCTCTTTTGAAATAAAAGATATGATGCGGCTGACGGAGGATGGAAAAGGCATCATAAGCGTGCTCCGGTTGATGGATCTGCAGGATAAGCCCGATCTTTTTTCAACCTTTATGTTACAAATGCTGGGAGAACTGTATGCCACCCTGCCCGAGGCCGGAGACGCAGAAAAACCCAAGCTGGTCCTGTTTATTGATGAAGCCCATTTAATTTTCAACAATGCCAGTAAAGTCTTGTTGCAGCAGATAGACAGCATCGTCAAGCTGATCAGAAGTAAAGGAGTGGGCATCTTTTTTTGTACGCAGACTCCCACCGATGTGCCGGATAGCGTTTTGGGCCAACTGGGACTCAAAATACAACATGCGCTTCGGGCTTTTACCGCGAAAGACCGGATAGCCATCAAGAAAACAGCAGAAAATTATCCCATAAGTTCTTTTTATAAAACTGATGAGTTGCTTACTCAAATGGGTATTGGCGAAGCTTTTGTCACCCTGCTTAATGAAAAAGGAATTCCAACTCCTCTTGTGCATGTTTTTTTAATGACACCACGTTCGCGTATGGGGGTGATTACAAAAGAAGAGTTTGACCTGGTGGTTTCTCATTCTGATATAGCCGCTTATTACAACGAACCCATAGACAAGAAAAGCGCTGCAGAAATCCTCAAAAAGAAAGCACAGCAATATGCCGAGGAAGTTAATTCTCCCATAAAGAAGTCTAATGGCGGCAACTCCGGGAGTAAAAAAGCTGGCGCACATGAAAAGTCGTGGCTGGAGACTTTTGTAAACAGCTCTGCCGGGAAACAGATTCAACGTTCGCTGGTGCGTACTTTTTTTGATGCACTAAAAAGAGCAATGAAATAAAAAAAATCCCGTGAAAAAATTTTTCTACGGGATTGATACCTTTTAGATCGGATAAAATTATTTATTCGGCTGAGGCGTAGTACGCAGGTAAGGCTTAATGATTTTGTGGCCTTTCGGAAAATGTTTGGGAATATCTTCTGTTTTGATATTTCCGCCAATGACAACATCCTCGCCATCTTTCCAGTCTGCCGGTGTAGAAACGCTGTAATTTGCTGTCAGCTGCAGGGAGTCCAATGCTCTCAGAATTTCCAGGAAGTTGCGTCCTGTAGAAGCAGGGTAAGTCAGCGTCAGTTTCACCTTTTTGTCCGGGCCAATAATAAATACGGAACGCACCGTATGGGTGTCATCCCATTTTGGATGGATCATGCCATATAAGTTAGCAACTTTCTTGTCTGTATCCGCGATGATGGGATACTTTACATTGGTATTTTGGGTTTCGTTGATGTCCTTTACCCAACCTTTGTGTGATTCTACATCATCCACGCTAACCGCTAATATTTTTGTATTGCGTTTGGTAAATTCATCCTGTAATTGCGACATGCGGCCCAGTTCGGTTGTGCAAACAGGCGTATAGTCTGAAGGATGTGAGAATAAAATACCCCATCCATCACCCAAATATTCATAAAAATCCAAGTCTCCCTGTGTGGTCTTTGCCTGAAAATTGGGAGCGGTTTCTCCTAATGGTAAACTCATTGTTGTAATTTTTTTTAAGATTAATGAAAAGTCAGATGCAAAGATAGCAATTTCCTATAAAACCTATAGACTAAATACAAAAATATTTTATGGGCGGGAAGAAGTCATCTTTTTTGAGTTTTTTTCCCGCATAAAAACACGGGCGATGATGTAAACGATTACCGCAAGGCCGATGATCCACCAGGCGAGATCAATATCCTGATAATGTAAAACAGCCCCAGCGATCAGGAGGACGAAGGCCACAACAAGCAGAGTTGATCGAATCTTCTTTTTGCTCATGAGAAATTTCGGTTAGTTCATCTTCAAAGGTACGATCATCACAAATTCAGGAATAACGGCATCAAAGGTGTGCATATTGTGTTGGTTTTCCATTCGGTAAATACCATACATTTTTCCAATTTCAGTACGAAGGTTAGCGCCGGAAACGTACCGATAATCTTCTCCCGGGAGAATAACGGGCTGCATTCCAACCACCCCTTCTCCTTCTATTTCCCGACGAACTCCATTAGAGTCCACGATGTGCCAATGGCGGTGTAACAACTTTATAGAGAAAGGGTTATTGTTTTCAATTTCAATGCGGTAGGCGAACATATATTCACTGTTCAGCGGGTTAGAATATTCCGGCTGATAAAAGGTTTCTACACTGATGGTTACGCCTGCTGAAATTTGTTTAACCATAATCACTTGTAAAAGTAAGTAAAATTATGATTAAAAGCGATTAATTTACCGGGTATTTACCTCAGGATGGAAGATAAAGTATTTTCGAGCGCATCTCCTCTCAGATTTTTTGCGATTATCTTTCCCGAAGGGTCTATTAAAAAGTTAGCGGGGATGCTATATACATGATAAAGTTGTGCAGCGGCGTTATTCCACCCCTGGAGGTCGCTTACCTGTGTCCAGGAAAGATGGTCCTGCTGAATGGCATTTTCCCAGCTTTTTTTGCTTTTATCCAGAGAGACACCAAGAATGGTAAAGTTTTGATCCTGAAATTTATGATAAGTACGAACAACGTTCGGATTTTCCGCCCGGCAGGGTCCACACCAGCTGGCCCAGAAATCTATCAATACGTATTTTCCCCGGAAGGAAGCCAGGCTTATAGGATCTCCTTCAATATCCTTTTGGGTAAAGTTGGGCGCCGGTGCCCCAATGGCAGTAGCCGCCACCCGGTTGATAGCCGCCTCTGCCATTTGTCCATATTTAGAGGCCTTTACTTCATCAGACAAAGAGGCAAAGAGGGCTTTTAGTTTTGGGGGTTGAATATTGTTTAGTTCATTCATTAAAACAAAAATGCTGGCGATAGCCTCCGGATGGTATTGCACGAAAGCAATGCCGGTCGTTTTTATCTGATCATTAAATTCGCTTGCCTCTTTCTGTATAGCAACAGCAGCAGAGGAGTCCTCTGGTGATAAGCTGCGTACCCGCATATTAATATCATTGGCCTGCCGGATTAGGGGTACAAACTCCCGCTGGTATTGCTGCATTTGAACACTTTGACGATTTCCCTTTACTTTGGCGATAGGAAAAGAATCAATATTAACCTGCAGCGATAGCGAGTCGTGCCCGTTCAGAACAAGCAACAGGGGTAAATCTTTTCCTTCACATTTTAGCGCGAAAACGGTAGGACCGGAAACCTTTCCCTTCAGGAGGAAAGTATCATTTTTCACAGAGGCGGAGGCTGCTTTTTTATTGTCATCTGCATTGAATAAAGAGAACTTCTGGCCCTCTGCATTTGACAGAACTCCTTTTATGACAAAGGGCTGACTGACTTGATCCTGTGCTTTTGCCCCATGAGGAAACAAAAGAAAACCGGCCAGCAGGAAACAAAGAATTGCTTTTATCATGTGCTCCTATTTCAATACTTTGGCCAACTCATTTTCCAGCGCATCTCCTCTAAGGTCTTTAGCGATGATTTTGCCAGAAGGATCCAGTAAAAAATTGGCAGGGATGGCTTGTACTCCAAACAACTTAGCGGCGGAATTATCCCAATATTTCAGGTCAGAAACCTGATGCCAGTCCAGGTGGTCGTCTTTAATGGCTTTTAGCCATGCCTCCTTATCCTTATCCAGGGAAACGCCGAGAATGGTAAAATTCTGGTTTTTGTATTCGTTAAAAGTCTTTACAACGTTGGGGTTTTCCGCCCGACAGGGCCCACACCAACTGGCCCAGAAATCAATCAGTACAAATTTTCCTCTTAAGGAAGACAGGCTGACCGGTTCGCCCTCCGGGTTGTCCATGGTAAAATCCGGAGCCAGTTGCCCAATCCCGGTTCTTTTTGAAGAAGCTACTTTGGTTCCTATCCCCTGCCCATACATGCTGTTTTGGACTGCTGTATCCAGCGAAGAATAAAGTTCGGAAACGGTATTATCATCCATTCCCTGCATGATGCTTTGGAGGGCAATGGCGCTGACGATGGATTTAGGATGGCTTTTAATGAAATCCTCCATTTTTCCCGTGATGACGTTGGCTATGCTGTCCATCGTATTTCTGATGTCGGCCATAGTAGTCGTATCTCCGCTCATCTGTGCCTGCATAAACCGGCTCTGCATCTTTTGCATCTCGGGCATGAAGGGCCGCTGAATATTCATAAACTCTTGTAAGGCCTCGTTATTATGAGTGCCGGAAATATTGATGCTTCCCATCATCATGGAATCTGCATCGCCGCTGATGTTAATGGTTCCTGCTTCAAGAATGACAGGAAATCCGCTCTGGCGATCGGGGGTTAATATTTGTGCAAATACAGGGGTTTTTGTTTTACCGGAGTACGTAAAGGAGCCGTTTTTCACATTCAGCGTATCAAAAACGGGGACACCGGCAATTTGGTGCCCTAAGAATAATACCGAATCATCCAGATTGGTTAACTTTCCTTTTAAGGTATAATGGCCTGAATCTGATTTACAGGCAGATAACATGAAAATGCCCGCGAAAAGGGCAACCACAATCCGCTTCATAACTCGAACTTTAAAATACAATTGATAAATTACAATCCCGCTGACCGCTTCTATTTATTTCCAAACAGGCAAAAATATGGAAACCGCATCTTTTAGCGTTTTTCTTTCCTTATAATTATGTTAAAGAAGGCTATTTATGTCGTTTTTTTAACACCTCAATAACATCTTCAAGGACATAACCCTTGGCTACCAGAAGTACCAGATAGTGGTAAAGCAGGTCGGCACCTTCGTTGAGGAAGAGTTCCTCATTGCGGTCTTTGGCTTCAATTACCAGTTCTACAGCTTCTTCTCCAACTTTTTGAGCGACTCTGTTTATGCCTTTGGCAAAAAGCGAGGCCGTATAAGAATGATCGGTAGGATTTTGATGGCGGTCAATAATAGTATTTTCCAGTTCGATGAGGAAATTTTCATTTTCATTTTTTTCTTCAAAGCAGGTATCCGACCCGGTATGACAAACAGGGCCGGTTGGCCGTGCCAAGATGAGCAGGGTATCCTCATCACAATCGGTCTTTATTTCTTCCACCATAAGAAAATGTCCGCTTTCTTCCCCCTTGGTCCATAGTCTTTTTTTTGAGCGGCTGTAAAAGGTAACTTTACCATCCCTGATGGTGCGGTTCAGGGATTCCTGATTCATATAGCCAAGCATCAAAACACGGTGCGTACAAGCATCCTGAATGATGGCGGGTACCAGTCCATCTGCCGATTTAGAAAAATCTACGTTCATTCTTTGAGATCGTTATGCAATTATTAACACACAAAAATACGATAGATAACTGACTTTTTGTACATTGCGACTTTTAAAATGCAAAAATTAGAATTTATGCAAGAGGTAAAAAGTGGAGACACTGTGAAGGTACATTATTCAGGAAAATTAAAGAATGGAGAGACGTTTGATTCATCTGAAGGACGCGACCCCCTGGAGTTTAAAGTGGGCTCCGGTAATGTGATCAAAGGATTTGATAATGGAGTGCTGGAAATGAAACCGGGGGATAAAAAAACCGTTGAAATACCCGTGGAGGAGGCTTATGGGCCCCGTAATGAGGAGCTACTTCTCGAATTTCCAAATGAGAAACTGCCGGCTGACCTCAAACCGGAAGAAGGCATGCAACTTCAGTTGAGCGGCCAGGATGGCCAGGTGTACCCTGTTGTAGTAACCGAGGTAAAAAATGATGGCGTAGTGTTAGATGCCAACCATCCTTTAGCAGGAGAAGATTTGGTTTTTGATATTGAATTGGTAGAAATCGTTTAATGGAATAAAACCTTTTTTATTCATGTCATTTGAACAGTATCGGTTTACCGTTGCCGACCGGTTTTTGAGATATGTACAAATAGATACTCAGTCGGACCCTTTTTCTAAATCTTATCCTTCTACCGAAAAACAGAAAAATCTCAGTCGGTTGTTAGTGAAAGAATTAAAGGAAATGGGCGTAACGGATGCTGCATTGGATACGTATGGTTATGTGTATGCGTCCATACCGGCAAATACCACGAAAGAGGTTCCCGTGTTGTGCTTTTGTTCACATGTAGATACCTCTCCGGATTGCAGCGGAGCCAATGTAAAACCGATAGTTCATAAAAATTATAATGGAGGCGAACTCCGCCTGCCGGATGATCCGGCGCAAATTTTAAGCCCGGAAAATCATCCTGATCTTAAAACAAAAGTTGGGAAAGATATTATCACGGCAGGCGGAAAAACGCTTCTTGGTGCAGATGATAAGTCCGGTGTCTCAATTATCATGGATGCGGCAAATTATTTATTGCAGCACCCTGAAGTGAAACATGGACCGATCCGTATTTTATTTACCCCGGATGAAGAAGTGGGGAAAGGAACCGAGCATGTTGATCTGAAAAAACTGGATGCCGTTTTTGGATATACGCTGGATGGAGATGTTTTGGGCGCTTTTGAAGATGAGAATTTCAATGCAGATAAGGCAACGGTTGCTGTTGACGGTATTTCTGCTCATACCGGATCAGCGAAAGGGAAAATGGTAAATGCGATCAAAATTATTTCCTCCCTTGTAAATGGTCTGCCCAAAGACAGACTTTCTCCGGAAACCACATCAGAGAAAGAAGGGTTTATTCATCCCCTACACATCCAGGGAAATGGAGAACAGGCAACGGCAGAATTTATTCTGCGTGATTTTACTGAAGAGGGTCTTCAATCTCATGGAAGCTATCTGAAGGAATTATTAAATAAGGTGCTTTCAGAAAATCCCGGCGCTAAAGGCCAATTGGTTATAGAAGCGCAATATCGCAATATGCATCAGGTTATTTCCCGACATCCCGAAGTGTCTGAATATGCGTTGGAAGCCATACGGGAAGCCGGTATTGAACCACAACATCACAGCATACGCGGAGGTACGGATGGCGCTACACTTTCTCATAAAGGGCTGCCCTGTCCAAATCTTTTCACCGGGCAGCATGCTTTTCATTCTAAACAAGAGTGGATTTGTATTCAGGATATGCAAAAGGCGGTAGAAGTAGTGGTTCGGCTCTGTGGTATTTGGGAGGCCAAAAGCTGAATGATGATTTTATTTTAGCGCTTTTATCATCAGGAAATGAGGGATGGAAACTTCGGTAAATTCTTCCCCTTTCTTTTTATAGCCTAGTTGCTCGTAAAAAGGAATTGCAGTTGCACGGGCGTGCATACCCAGGGCTGCAAAACCAGATTTTAAGGCTTCTTTTTCTGCAAAGGCTACTAATTGTCGACCAATGCCCTTTCGTTGATATTTTTCAATAACCGCCATTTGCCGGAGTCGAACGAGGCGTTCATCCACGGGCGTCAGCACACAACAGCCAACAAGAACGTTTTCTTCTGGCAGAAAACATCCGATGAACAGGTCGCTGATCTCCTTTTGAAGGTCCTGCTCAGAAAAAGTCAGCCCCAGTGGCGTGCGCAAAAGAGCCTCCCGCAGAATCAACATTTCCTTATATTCGCTGCTGCCGTATGTGACTAATTTAATGTTGTACCTCATTTCTCCGGACAAAAGAAGCAAAAATAAGGCCTTTACCTGAAGCTGAAAGCAAAAAGTTTTAGCTGCCACTTGTTATATTTTGCTGAAATACTATCTTTGCAATCCGCCTGAGGCGGAGCAGGATTCATATCCGCCTTAGGCGGACAGGGGTTCAAACCCTGAAAACAAATGGCGAGGTATCCGCCTCAGGCGGAGCAGGATTCATATCCGCCT
>CAYRBD010000030.1:0-33139 GCA_964422465.1 uncultured Chitinophagaceae bacterium | reverse complement strand
CAGCCTGCCATTTTGTTGAATGGTTCATTAAAAAGAGAATCCTTAAAGTAACTAAGTCCAAAAGGCATGGTATTTGCCTTTTAATTATTCTCTAAATATTTATTTCTTAATACGGGATATTATGGAAGAGTTCACAATCTCATTTCGCTATAAAAATAAGGACCAAAAAGCCGGTGTTAACAAACTGGAAAATGAAAAAGAAGTGGAGTACAATGTACGGCCAATAGCCCGGGAAATTGTAAAAAAATTTGGTAAGCAAATCAGAATATTCAAAACCGGTCAAGATTACACCATCCAACATCATGAAGCATTAGCAGATAAAGAATTTTATACAGCTGTGATAAATGCTATTCATCAAAAGGAGGGAGGTACATTAGAAAATCCCATTAAAATCAGGAAGAACTAAATATTAAGAAGTACAATGAAACCATTAATTAAACGAATTCATTATATCCTGAAGAAAGGAGAGGAGGATAAGGAGTTTGTGATTAAAGAAAAAGATTATGGGGAATTGGTGATCTATGATATCTTTTTTGGCGACCTGTTTTTATTTGCAATGTCGGTAGATGGATCGGTGTGGTTGGGCAATTGGGAGGCTGTAAAGAATGAACCGGTAAGCCTTGATAAAAAAGCACTTAGTGAACTTTGTGCGTTTATTAAAAACATCAGGCTATAAGAATACTTAAAAAAAGCCATTCAAACTTGAATGGCTTTTTTTGATTACACATGGAGGGGATGTTATTTTTGGGGATGTGGAGGAGGCATATTAGATGGATTCATGTTGCTATTATTTCCCCCGAGGGCATCTTGTATAGCTTGTGCAGAATCAAGATGTTTTTGCAACCCGGGAAGGGTATTCTCAATAAAGCTTCTCACATCTCCATCTTCTATGTTCTTATCTGCTTTTTGAAATTCCTTAATAGCATCTTTATGGCCGTTCACCATGTCGTTGATAAAAGCATCGTCAAAATCCTTTCCTTTTTTATCTTTTAATTTAGATGCATTTGACTGATGTTTCTGATCCAGGGAATCGGGTAATTTTACATTCTTATTTTGGGCCAGCGTTTTAAGTTGGTCGTTTACTTTCTCATGATCCTGTACGATCATGGATGCAAAATTCCTTACCCGCGATGTGGTTGCCTGTTGTTGAGCAATGGATCCCAATTTAATTTCATTCAAATTAATAATGGCCGCATCAACCATAAAATCGGATGCCTCTTTTGGCAGGGGCTTATTGGCGTGGTTAATTGAATCTGCCCGCTGTTTGCTCCCTTTGCCGCCCCCGCTGTTACAAGCTTGGAATAAAATAAGGGACAGCAGGATCGTGCTTAAAAAACATAACTTTTTCATAAGACTAAATTTTATTTAGAAAGGTTCAAAGTTCATTCCATATTCTCTTTGTCATTAAAATCCCTATAAAAAGATCGGTTTACGAGTGCTTTTTTTGCCTGTATTTAGATTGTAGGCAAAGGGATTGTTTTTTACTTTTTCTTTGAATGTGGAATATTTTCCCCAAACTGGGGAATAGATTCCCATATTAAGGTTAGTTTTATTTTATATTAAGTGGGACAACAACTTTAAAACTAAAGTTTCTTCCCATATTAAAGATTCCCTCGCGACCGGTTTTATAATTCACAGGCAGATATTTGAACCGGCTCAGGTGTTCCTGGTAAGCGACATTAGTCAGGTTTTCTCCCGAAAGATAAAGGCTGAAAAGGGTCTTTTTGTGTTTATTTACAATATCGGTACCGGCTTCTATAGCTAACAGAGTATGTGCGGGCGTAGCCGTTTCTGTACCATAAGCGCTAAAGAAATGGTTTTGAGCAAAAGTATTATCCAATTGAAAAGTCACATATACGTGCCTGAAAATATTTCCTGTATGAGGGAAATGGAAACCTAATTCCGTCAACCATCCTGCGGCGGGTATCATGGGCAGGTTGCGTGTAGAATCCGTTCCCTGCACGTTTATTCCTCTTACGAAAGAAAATGTATTTTTAAAATGAATCCAGTCCAGAGGGTGCGGATGAAGATCAACGGAGGCCTCCAGACCATAGAGGCGGGCATTTGTGGGATTAAATTGATAGGCTCTGTATCTGCCTTCTTCAGTAACCCGCATGGAATCTCCCCCGTTTTCAGACAGGAGCTTCTGTGAGAAAATATAATTTTGTATTGCATTGTAATAACCGTAAAGACTGGCTGAAACATGTGCTGATCTGTAAGCAGCGCCTGCATCGAGCTCCGTACTTGTTTCGGGTTTCAGGTTATTGTTTCCCAGTTCATAACGAACCGTGCCCTCATGTACCCCGTTAGAAGCCAGTTCGGGAATGGAAGGCGAACGAAATCCTCTGGCGATGTTGGCTTTAAGAATGAGGCTCGGACTGACATGGTAAGCCACCCCTGCGCTGCCGGAAAAACTGGAAAAATTCTTTTTAAAAGGATTAAAATGTACCTTGCCTTCTTCAGATAATCCTTGAGCCTTGAGCCGGCGAACATCGTAGCGCATGCCCCCGGTAAGGGAAAAACGGTTGATGGTTTTCTGCGTAATACCAAACAGCCCGGCATCCAACAAATTATAAGCAGGAATTAACAGCTCCTCTCCTGCAATTTTGTTTTCCTGCTGCATGCCGTTTATTCCGACCGTAGTTTGCCATCCACTCATGTCGGGCAGGGAATACCGGATATTGTAATTAAAAGTATTTAATTTCAGATAGAGGTCCGGATCATGCGGAGCCAGTATGTTTCCAAATTCTTTTCGGTGGTCTTGTTGGTAACCAAAAGTGAGGGTGAGTGCCCCTTCTCCTATTCTGATTTTATTATCCCAGGTTAATTTACGGTGACGGACATGTTGTCTGTCGATCAGCGGTTGATAGCTCATAAAATCATCATGAGTTGCTATTGTTTCTTCAGCCGTATGGTTAGCAGATACGATGTCTTTCAGGAATTTTCCCGTTAAGCTGTCCCTTTCACCCTCCGGAAGACCAAGTCGCAGGTTGTAAGAGGAGAAAAACAAATGGGAGTAGCCCCAGTCTCTGTTCATGCCGATATTGCCGCCAAAACTTTCTTCCCTGAATTTTGAATTAAAGACATACCCGTCATATTTATTTTTATAGTCATGTGCCAGTTTCCCTGTATAATAGGCATTCCAGGTAAATCCATTTTGGTTTCCCCGAATGTCGCCATGATAGGCCACCAACCCGTTGTTGGTTTGGTAATTGCTAATGATATGGGCTTTTATATGGCCTTCCGGCGCTGCTTC
Source organism: uncultured Chitinophagaceae bacterium (assembly GCA_964422465.1). Lineage (GTDB taxonomy): Bacteria > Bacteroidota > Bacteroidia > Chitinophagales > Chitinophagaceae > FW021-bin31. The sequence goes on along the minus strand of CAYRBD010000030.1, from coordinate 29,883 downwards.
CGGAGGTAAAATATTAATGACCCCACCCAGAGCGTCTGACCCATACATGAGGGAGGAGGCGCCGCGCAATACTTCTATTTTTCCCGCAGTGTAGGAGTCGATATCCACACCATGTTCATCGCCCCATTGCTGGTCTTCCTGACGTATCCCGTTATTGATTACTACGATGCGGTTGTAAGAGAGTCCGCGAATGACCGGTTTCATGACATCTGGGCCCGTTGTAATCGCATTTACACCGGGGAGCGTGGCAATTTTGCCAATAATGTTGTCTGTGGTAGTCTGTTGGAGTTTTTTATAATTGATAATGCTGATGTGGCTGGGCTGCTGACGAATTTCAGTGGCTTTGCTTACCCCGGTTACCACAACTTCGTTGCCTTCAACTATTGCCGGTGACAGCATCCATTCCTTATTCATCTGTCCTTTGATTAGCAGCTTTTCTGAGTGGGAATCATAGCCTGTGTAACTGACTTCTATGAGGAAGGTTCCTGAAGGGAGATTTTTAATCTCGTAATGCCCGGAGGCATCTGTTACAGCCCCTGTTTTAAGGTCCGGGATATAAACTGTAGCACCAATAAGCGGGCTTTGGGTTTGCGCATCCAGTACTTTCCCTGACAGGCCCGCCGCATGTAAGCCGTGGTATAGGAATACCAGGTTTAGTATAAAAAATAACTTTTTCATTGTATAATAGCTTGAATTTTTCACATTTTATTTTGAGACTTAAATGTGAAAAACATAGATTTTGAGATCAATAATTTCTAAAACAAAAATTTTAGAATTTGGCGGGCGGTCCCCTTAGCGTATTATAGAACAGGCGCTCGGCGGAGAAGAAAGGAAGTGGAGTTTTAGCCAGAACAGAAAAACTGATTTCGGAAACCTGCAGCTTTTGAAAATTTCCTGCCACATAAGGGGCGAGCACCTCCTGCAGGAATTTACAATGAATATGGTGATGACTAACCTGAGTATGCTTGTGATGGTAGTCTATGGTGTCTTTATGACCTGAAATTTCATCATGAATAAACTCGTGAGGCATGCAGGCAAAGAAGAAAACCACCAGCATCCCGAGGCTTAGGATTTTTTGTATAAAAGGGTATTTGTGCCTCATGATTTTACTCGTGCAGGCAAATATACAGGATGTTATTACTTTTTCAAAGCGATAGAACCTTCGTCTTATTTCTGATTCACCCTGCCACCGCCTTTTTCTTTCCTACCATTTTCATAACAACAGGAGCGGTTACGATCAGTACCAGAGCAATGATGATAAATTCGAGATTGTCTTTTACCCAGGCATTTTCGCCCAATATAAAGCCAAGAGAAGTGATGCTGACTACCCAGATGATCGCGCCTAAAAGGTTATAGAAACTAAATTTTTTGAAGTTCATTTCCACCATGCCGCCGATAAGGGGGGCAAAGGTTCGAACCACAGGAAGAAAACGGGAGATGATAATGGCAAATTTTCCTCTCTTTTTATAAAACTCATTGGCTTCGTCAATGTATTTTTTCTTGAATATCCAACTGTCTTCCTTTCGGTGAATAACCAGTCCAAACTTCATCCCGAGCCAATAGCCCAACGTGTAACCTAAGGCTGTAGCCACAATAAAAAGGGTCATCCAAAACGAGAGGTTCAGAATATCCCCGCTAAAAGGATAAGGGGTGTCATTAGCTGCAGCGATAACCATTCCGGATACAAATAGCAGTGGATCCCCCGGTAGAAAAAAGCCAAAGAAAATGCCTACTTCAATAAACAGGATCGCAAGGACCAGGTAAAGTCCTCCGTTTTTCATGATCCAATCGGGGTCGAGAAGGTTTTGAAATGACTCAATTAGGGCTTCCATCTGCGTAAAATTTTTACAAATTTACCTTGTGGAAAAATATTTCTATGACCTAATTTCTTAAATTTATCATAATCTTTATTTACCATGGGTATATGAAAGAGCGGGCTGTTCGCCTTTACGGGACTCGAAAGTATAGGTTGAGGGGGTGATGTCCAGGGGATGATAGGTCTCGCTGTGTTGACTAATGTCAAGTCCCATTTCCTCTTCTGCTTCACTGACCCTCAGGGGATAAAGAATATCCACCAGCTTGAAAATGGCCCAGCTCATCCCTAAACTGTAAATTGCCACCAGGGCCATACCCAGGAATTGATGTGCAAATAGAGAAAAATTGCCATAAATCCATCCATTGACGCCTGCCTGATTTATGGTGCTGGAGGCGAACAGCCCGGTCAACAACATGCCGATCATCCCTCCTATTCCATGACAGGGGAACACATCCAGAGTGTCATCTATTATTGATTTGTTGTTCCAGTGTACTGCCAGATTGGATACCAGCGACGCTGCAACTCCAATAAACAAACTTTGTGGAATACCAACGAAGCCGGCGGAGGGTGTTATGGCAACCATTCCCACTACGGCTCCGATACAAAACCCCATTGCAGAAGGTTTTCTTCCCTGAATGGAATCAAAAAATATCCAGCCCAGTCCAGCGCCTGCAATTGCCGTATTGGTAGTGGCAAAGGCGTAAACAGCCAGCTCGTTGGCGCCCATTGCTGAACCGGCATTAAACCCAAACCAACCGAACCACAACAGGCTGGTGCCAAGTAGCACAAAAGGGATGTTGGCCGGTTGCATTAATTTTCTGTCTTTAAGAGCTTTGCGGCGTTTTAAAACCAATGCTCCCACGAGCGCTGCACAGCCGGCTGGGATATGAACAACCATGCCCCCGGCAAAATCCAGTACGCCAAACCGGTAAAGAATACCATCCGGACTCCATGTCCAATGGGCTACAGGCACATAGATTAAAAGGGTGAACAATACCATAAACAAAAGATAGGCTTTAAACTTTATGCGCTCGGCAACAGCCCCAACTACCAGGGCAGGAGCAATTACTGCAAATTTTAACTGAAACAGCGCAAATAAGAGCAATGGAATCGTTGGCGCCAGTTTCCAGGGGGCACTCTCAGGCACTCTCCTAAAGAAAAAATACTGAAATGGATCGCCTATCAACCCGTGAAAAGAGCGGCCAAATGCCATGCTGAAACCCACTGCTATCCAAACCACACTTATTAAACCGGTAGCAATGAAACTTTGCAGCATGGTAGAAATTATATTTTTTCTGTTGACCATGCCTCCGTAGAAGAAGGAGAGGCCAGGGGTCATTAGAAATACCAGGCAGGATGCAACTATCATCCAGGCAACATCAGCATTGTTGATCCCTGTGTGGTGTATTAACATGCCGGGGCCAATGGTTAGCCCTGAGATAGCCAAACCTGTTAATATCAGGAATGGAATCCAATTTTGATTGAAGCTATATTTCATATACGTGAATTAGTTGTTTTAGTGCAAAATTAATAGATTATTAGATATAATCTAATTAATAGTAAATAATATTAGATTATATCTATATAATAAAATATTAATTAGATGCTATATAATCTTATCTTGAAAGAAAAGACTTTCATTTTCACCTTTGTTGTTTTTTGAAATTATCCAGGAATAATATTTTAGAAAAAATTTAATTATATAAATATATTATTGAATAAAATCTAAAATATTCAATAACGTAAAGATAAAATTTGTTAATTCAATTGTTAGATTAGTATATTTGCAACAGTGTGTTAATTGTGTTGGAATAATTCAAACGGCAAAACTTATTAGTATGAAGAAGGAGAACACCGGATTGTACGATCCCCGCTTTGAGCATGATGCCTGTGGAATCGGATTTGTGGCCCATATAAAAGGGCATAAGAGCCACCAGATGATTTTAGATGCCCTTACCATCCTTGAGAACATGAAACACCGGGGCGCCTGTGGATGTGAGGATAATACAGGAGACGGAGCGGGAATCCTTATTCAAACGCCGCATGCCTTTTTATATGAAGAATGTCTGAAACTGGGGATAAAATTACCACCTTACGGAAAATATGGGGTCGGCATGGTTTTCTTTCCACAGGATATCAGAAGAAAAGAAGAATGCCGTGCTATCGTAGAACAGGCAGCCTTAAAATTAGAATTGCCTCTGTTGGGATATCGGGAAGTACCGGTTGATAACAGCGGGTTGGGGGATACTGCTAAAAGTGTAGAACCGAAAATGGAACAGGTATTTTTCGGTTGTCCCGATACCCTTAATGATCCCGAGGATTTTGAGCGAAGGCTCTTCGTGCTCAGAAACTATGCTACGAAACTAATCAGGCAGACCCTTCCCCAGGCTCATGAGTTGTTCTGTTTTTCTTCTTTGTCCTATAAGACAATCATTTATAAGGGGCAGTTAATCGCTGATCAGGTTCGTCTTTATTTCAAAGACCTGACTGACCCGCGGCTGGTATCGGCTTTTGGTTTGATTCATTCCAGATTTGCAACCAATACCTTCCCTTCCTGGAAGCTGGCTCAGCCTTTTCGGTTTATTGCACACAATGGAGAGATAAACACCCTGATGGGGAATTTGAATTGGCTTCGCAGCAATTCAGGCACTTTCAAATCTCCCTATTTTACGGAGGAAGAAATGGAAATGTTGCTGCCCTTGGTAGATGAAAGCCAGAGTGACAGCGCTTGTTTGGATAATGTGATTGAATTGCTAACGATGAGTGGCCGCTCTCTGCCACATGTTCTGATGATGCTTATTCCGGAGGCCTGGGATGGAAATGAATTGATGGATCCGGCGAAGAAAGCTTTTTATGAATATCATGCTTCTATCATGGAACCCTGGGATGGTCCTGCCTCCATTTCTTTTACGGATGGAAACATTATTGGGGCTACCCTGGATAGAAACGGGCTTCGTCCGTCTCGTTTTGTTGTTACCAAAGACGATCGGGTGATCATGGCTTCAGAGGCGGGGGTATTGCGATTGGCCCCGGCCGACATTGTAACCAAGGGGCGCCTGCAACCGGGGAAAATGTTTGTTGTGGATTTGAAGCAGGGCCGGATCATCAGTGATGAAGAATTAAAAAATAAAATTTGTAGGGAAAGACCTTATGGAGACTGGCTTAATAAATATAAAATCCGGATTGAGGAATTACCGGAACCACGGGTGGAATTTACTCAATTGGAGCATGAGGCCATCTTTAAATATCAGAATGCATTTGGATATAGCGTGGAGGATGTAGAAGATATTATCCGACCAATGGCAATAGGGGCAAAAGGACCGATAGGCTCTATGGGTTCCGATATCCCACTGGCAGTATTAAGCGATCATCCCCAACACCTGGCTAATTATTTTAAACAACTTTTTGCGCAGGTTACCAATCCACCTATTGATCCGATAAGAGAAAAACTGGTGATGAGCCTGTCTAATTTTGTGGGGAAGACGGGGAATCTGCTGGATGAGGACCCGCTGCATTGCCATACCGTGGTGCTCAGCCATCCAATATTGGTGAATAAGGAACTGGAAAAATTGCGTAGCATCGACACCGGAATTTTTCAGGCGAAAACCCTGCAGACCTATTTCAGGGCAGATGGAAAACCGGGCTCTTTGAAGAAAGGACTGGATCGTCTTTGCCGGTATGCGGCTGATGCGGCTTCTGATGGTTTTGAAGTATTGGTATTATCAGACCGTTCAATAGATTCAGAACATGCGGCTATCCCTTCTCTGCTGGCGGTTTCCGCAGTTCATCATCATTTGATAAGAAAAGGATTGCGCGGGTCCCTGGGCATTGTTGTAGAGGCAGGAGATGTATGGGAGATTCATCACTTTGCCTGTCTGTTGGGTTTTGGCGCTACGGCTGTCAACCCCTATCTCGCGCTGGCGTCTATCCGGGATATGAAATTGTCGGGAAAGATTGATACCGATCAGGATGTTCCTGAATTAATGGCCAATTACGTGAAGGCTGTAAAATATGGTTTGCTGAAGGTCTTTTCAAAGATGGGAATTTCCACGTTACAGTCTTATCAGGGCGCTCAGATATTTGAAATTATAGGATTGAATAAAGCGGTGGTAGATCAATATTTCACCGGTACTGCCTCGCGGATTGGCGGCGCCGGGCTGGATGAGATTGCCAGGGAAACGTTGATAAAGCAAAGACGGGCTTTTCCCGGTAAAAGTATTCCTGATGCGCTTCTGCCGACAGGCGGGGTCTATCAATGGAAGCGAAAAGGGGAGTTTCATCTTTTTAATCCGGATACGGTACATCTGCTGCAACACGCTACCCGGATGGGGGATTACAGTATCTATAAAAAATATGCCCGCCTGATTAATGATTTGGGAGAAAGAGCTTCCACCTTGCGCAGTAGGTTGGAGTTGAATCCTGTTCGGGACCCAGTTCCGATTGAGGAAGTAGAACCGGCAGAAAACATTTATGAACGATTTGCCACAGGCGCTATGTCTTTCGGTTCTATTTCGCATGAAGCCCACAGTACCCTGGCCATAGCCATGAATCGTTTAGGGGGTAAAAGCAATACGGGAGAGGGGGGAGAAGATGAAGTTCGTTATGAGCCATTGGCCAATGGTGATTCTATGAGTTCGGCTATCAAGCAAGTGGCTTCTGCCCGTTTTGGGGTTACAAGCAGATACTTGATGGAGGCACAGGAATTGCAAATAAAGATGGCGCAGGGGGCTAAACCGGGAGAAGGAGGGCAGCTTCCCGGCCATAAGGTAAATGACTGGATTGCCAAGGTGCGACATGCTACGCCTGGGGTAGGCCTGATATCGCCGCCGCCTCATCATGATATCTATTCAATAGAGGATTTGGCTCAGTTAATCTATGATTTAAAAAATGCCAACAGCCGGGCGCGAATTAGTGTAAAATTAGTGTCAAAAGCCGGAGTGGGTACGATTGCTGCCGGGGTGGCTAAGGCAAAAGCCGACGTAATCCTCATTTCGGGTATGGATGGCGGAACCGGAGCTTCTCCTTTAAGTTCTATCCGGCATGCGGGGCTGCCCTGGGAACTCGGGCTTTCCGAAACACACCAGACCCTGGTCAGGAACAACCTGAGAAACCGGGTGGTTCTCCAAACAGATGGCCAGTTGAAAACAGGACGTGACATTGCAATCGCCACTTTACTGGGCGCCGAAGAGTGGGGCGTGGCTACTACTGCCCTGGTGGTGGAAGGCTGTATTATTATGAGAAAATGTCATCTAAATACCTGCCCGGTAGGAGTGGCTACCCAGAATCCGTTGCTTCGGCAAAGGTTTGCCGGCAAACCGGAATATGTCATGAACCTGATCAAATTTCTTGTGCAGGAGTTTAGAGAAATAATGGCAACGATGGGATATCGGACGGTGAATGAAATGGTGGGCCAGGTAGAAGCATTGATGGCAAAAGACAACAGCAGCCATTGGAAGTACCACAACCTGGACCTCTCTGCCATATTATACAAGGCCCCCCTGGCCGAAGGCCAAGCGCTGTATCACAATACAGGGCAGGATCATGGCCTTGATGGAATTATTGACCATAAATTGATTAAGGAGGCTGCGCTTGCATTGGAACATCAGAAAAAGGTAAAAATTAACATTGATATTAAGAATACAGATCGCACGGTAGGGACACTGCTTTCCAATGAGGTAACCCGCCGGTATCTTTCAGAAGGCCTTCCAGAGGGCACCATTCATATAAAAGCCCGGGGGAGCGCAGGACAGAGCTTTGGCGCTTTTGTCACCAAAGGAATAACCCTGGAATTGGAAGGAGAAGCCAACGACTATTTTGGGAAAGGACTATCTGGGGCCAAAATTATCCTTTATCCGGACAGGCGGGCGGATTTTAAACCGGAGGAAAATATTATAGTAGGAAATGTATCCTTTTATGGTGCTACCTCAGGAACATCATACATCAGGGGCCGTGCCGGTGAGCGTTTCTGCGTACGTAATTCGGGTATGACTGCCGTGGTAGAGGGAGTTGGTGATCATGGCTGCGAATACATGACGGGGGGCCGGGTTGTCGTATTAGGAGATACCGGGCGAAACTTTGCCGCAGGTATGAGTGGCGGTATAGCTTTTGTCTATAATCTGAAAGGAAACTTTTCTTCCCTTTGTAATTTAGAAATGGTGGATTTGGATCCGTTGGAGGAAGCAGATGAAAAAGAGATGCAACGGCTGATTAAGAATCATCTGGAATATACCGGAAGTACCATAGCCAATTTTATTCTGGATGATTGGGAAAATCAAAGCACTCATTTTATAAAAGTGTTTCCTAAGGAGTTTAAAAAGATTTTATTGGAACAGAAGGGAAGTAAGGTGGCAGTCGGCGGGCGGTAGCAGTTGGCAATTTGCAGTTGGCAACATTGAAACTTTAGAACCATATAACCATTCAACCATATAACCATATCTCATGACACATATAACTGGATTCCTGGATCATACGAGAGTGCTCCCCGAAATTGATCCGCCGAAAGAAAGAGTAAAAAATTATAACGAATTTGACCATCGTTATAAACCGGAGAAGCTAAAGGAGCAGTCTGGCAGGTGTATGGATTGCGGAATTCCATTTTGCCACAATGGATGTCCGGTAGGGAATGATATTCCCGGTTTTAATGATGCCGTTTTTAATGAACAATGGGAAGAAGCCTATAATATTCTCAGTTCTACCAATAATTTTCCGGAATTTACCGGCAGAATATGTCCTGCGCCTTGCGAGACGGCCTGCGTGCTGGGCATCAATCAGTCACCCGTGGTGATTAAAGAGATTGAAAAACATATTATTGAAATAGCCTTTGAAAAAAAGCTGGTGAAGCCTAAAGTTCCCAATGTACGGACAGGGAAAAAGGTGGCGGTTGTTGGTTCGGGCCCTTCGGGTTTGGCAGCGGCTGCGCAGCTTAATTATGCCGGGCATGAAGTTACTGTGTTTGAGCGGGACGACCGGCCGGGAGGCTTGCTGCGTTATGGTATTCCCGATTTCAAATTGGAAAAATGGGTGGTGGACAGGCGTATTAAAGTAATGGAAGCCGAGGGGGTCACTTTTCGTTGCAATGCCAATGTAGGGAGCAATATAAATATTGATGAATTACTTAGGAAATACCAGGCCATTGTACTGGCAGGCGGTAGCACGATACCAAGGGATTTGAATATTACCGGTCGCGGGCTCGAAGGCATTCACTTTGCAGTGGATTTTTTAAAACAACAAAATAAACGGAATGCCGGTTTGCCTTTTTCCGGGGAACCTATCAGCGCTAAAGGGAAAAAAGTGGTGGTTATCGGAGGTGGGGATACGGGTTCCGATTGTTTGGGTACAAGCAACAGGCAGGGAGCTGCAAGTATTACACAGTTTGAATTAATGCCCATTCCGCCGGTAGCACGTACCCCCTATATGCCCTGGCCAACTTATCCGATGATTCTCAGAACTTCCAGCTCGCAGGAAGAAGGGGGCGATCGGGAATGGTCAATTGCAACCAAAGCATTTATTGGGGATAGGGATGGTAAATTAAAAGCGCTCAAAATCGTAAACCTGGAATGGGAAATGTCAAAGGAAGGAAGACCTCTGAAATTTACGGAAATACCCGGGTCTGAACGGGAGCTGCCTTGTGAGCTTGCCCTGCTGGCTATGGGGTTTTTACACCCTCAGAAAGAAGGCTTAATTGATGAATTGGGAGTTGATCTGGATGAAAGAGGCAATGTGAGCGCCTCTTTAAGAGAATACCGTACCAATGTCCCTAAAATATTCGCGGCGGGGGACATGCGGCGGGGGCAGTCGCTGGTAGTCTGGGCCATAGCGGAAGGCAGAGCATGTGCAAAAAAAGTGGATGAATTCCTTGTGGGTGTTTCTTTATTGGAAGCTTAATCAATCCATATCGTATTGAACCAAAGCTCCTTATTATCTTTTATCCGGCAGGTTACCGTTTTCTCTCCCGCCTGAGTTATATCAACTTCCCCTAAAGAGTGGTCCACGAATTCATCGGTATAATTATGCTGATAGGGCTCTACCACAATTTTCCCGTCAGGGGCAATAAGCCCATGCAGGGTTTGTTGGCCAATTTGTATCTCTGCCTGCACGGTATCCCCTGTCGGGTTATGTGCAGAAATATTTACTTTATAGGTTCCTTTTTTGGGAAGATAGACTTTCCATCTCATTGTCTGCCCCTTCATTTTTGAGTAGGTTGGTCTTGTTCCATCATATTTCACAATATGGAGACTATCTTTGTTAACTGCGTTCAGACTCCTTAGGGCAAAACCGCCGAAAGTAGATTCTGCGGCTACTTCTTTATCGAGGTTGACAGCGCCAGTGAGAGTCATTTTGAGAACCGGAATATAGGGATCACTTTGTCTGGAAGGCAGATGGATGTGTAGGAGAGGGCCTTTTTGGTCGAAAGTAAGTGGGAGCGGCGCCTTTCCTCTTCTTAGGAGGACGATCGATTTTGGGATACTCGTAATGCCGGTGACCCGAAGGACGCTGTCCAGTGGCCAGTTGAATATATGCAGGTACACGTTTTTGTTGTGCTTGTTGAAAGTGATCCTTCCCCAGTCAAACTGACCGGCCCGGAGGGGCAGGCCTGTACAGCCATAAATGGATTCTCCATAGGCTTTTAGCCATTTTCCCATTTCCTTCAACCGGGTTGCGCTTTCATAGGGAACATCTCCATTGGCCCGGGGGCCAATGTTCAGGGTATAACCGCCATTGAGACTTACATTAGAGATGAGTGAACTCAAAAGTTCAGAGGTGGATTTGAAATCTTTATCCTGTCCGTTATACCCCCACGAGTGAGCTATCGTTCCCGGAGTGGCCCAGGGATGGGCGGTGTAAGTAGCGCCGAACTGATTGTCGCCTAATGTTTCATAATCTACGTATTTGGAATCGGGGGACAAGCCCAGCCGGGAATTGATCAGACAGTCGGGCTGCAATTTCCGGATGAGCTCAGCTGCCTGTATAAGTTGTTTTTTCTTGATAATTGTTTTTTGATAAGGTATCCACATGTCAAACCACATAATGGATATTTTCCCATAATTGGTCAATAATTCCCGGAGTTGTGGGATGACCTTGTTCTGCCAGTATTGATTGAATTGAGCATCTGATATCTGGCCGGTTAGCTCCTGATTCTGGGTCCAGCCATTCGGTGCGGCCCAGTCTATCCAATGAGAATAATAGAACCCCAGTTTTATCCCGTATTTGTGACAGGCATCCGCAATTTCTTTAATAACATCCCGGTGACTTCCGGATAGTGCTGGAAGGGAGTAGTCGCCCACGCTGGTATTCCATATAGCCACGCCATCATGGTGTTTGGTGGTAATGATAATGTATTTCATTCCCGCTTCTTTGGCCAGCTTTACCCATTTTTCAGGGTCAATTTCATTCCAGACAAAACGCCGGGCCAGTTCCCCGTAATCTGCTTTGGAAATACGGTTCCTGTAGCGTATCCATTCTGCATATTGATTCAAATATCTCAGTTTCTCTCCATGCCACATTCCTTCCGCAGCGCTGTACAATCCCCAATGGATAAACATTCCGAAACGGGCATCTTCAAACCATTGTGCCCTGGGAGATTGCGCACGGACAAAAGAACAGGAGAATAGGGATACAATAAAGAGAAGAAGCAGGGACTTAAAAGGTTTGGATAGCTTCATTATAATCCTATTTTATAATCCGTTTTTATAACTTCTTTTATTCCAACATCATAAGGGGTTGGTTTGAGCGAAAAGTGTTTCTCAAATTTGGAGCTGTCAAAGACATAATTGCGGTCATATTGATAGAACATTTCTACCGATTCGCGAATTTCAGGAATAAAAAGGCCTATGATTCTCGCCAGAAATTTGTTGATTACCCTGTACTTCGGCTTTACCTTTAGAGCCCTGGCTACAACCTCTACCCATTCTTTCCCGGTTGGGGGATTGGGGGCGGTGGGCAGGTGCCATACTTCTCCGTAGGCATCGGGCGTGTTGCCGAGCAGAGCGGTGGCTTTGGCCGCATCGGGCGTATAGGTAAAAGAATGTTGGTATTGATCAGAGCCTAACAGGTTGGCTGTGCCTCCATTGCTGAGCGGTTTGATAATTGTTTCACGGAGGATACCGGTACTTTTAACGCCCGGGCCGTAAAAATCAGCTGATCGCGTGATCTGAGCTTCCAGCCCGTCTTTTTCTACAGCATCCCAGACCATCCGGGCCAGTTTAGACCGTACTTTCCCCTTTCTCGAACAGGGATGAACGCGATGATCTTCTTTTATGGGATCAAGACTTGTACTGTCGTAAAGATAAATATTATCAAAAAACACCAGTTTGCAATGATGAGCCAGGCAGGCATTAATGACATTTTTCATAATGACGGGCCAGGAACTTTTCCACAATTTGGTGTCATAAGGTAGTCCCACGGTTAAATATACGACCTCTGATCCGGCTACAGCTTCCATTGTAGCTTCAGGGTCTTCCAGATCAGCTGCATGAAGAAGGTCGTCTTCGTTTACTTTCTCCGGTTTCCGGCTTACCAGTTTTATCGATTTCGTGTAAGCGGAAAGGGCTTTCGCAAGCTCATTCCCTATAGCCCCTCCGGAACCTAAAATGGTTTGCATAAATTTTACTTTGTTGTAGCAAAAATCCATCTTTCTCTGGAAATAAGCTAATAATATTTCCAAAGCTTCCACCGAAGGTAAGAAAAATCTGATATTTGAAAGGAGTGGAAAATAAACGGGTGCATCCCAGGTTGTTGCCATTGCGCGGAATGAGGAACGAACGACAAAGCAATCCCTAATTACCGTAATGAGATTGCTTCACCCGCCTACCCTCAAGGCCCACTCTTGGAGGTTCGCAATGGCGAAATGACCAATTGGGATGCATCCAAATAAACGAATCTCTTTCCTTTAAAGTATCTTTTTCATGCTGTCCCGGGAGGCTTTGCCGGGTTGTTTGTCCCCTGTTTTGGACTGGGTTGTGTAAATCAACACCACGCCGTTTTTTCCTTTCCTGCCATATTCCTGAATCGCTTTTTCCCCTTTTAGGACGGCAATAGATTGAATGGAATTGGGACTGAGATGCTTCAGGGCGGAGGAGTCTTTTCTATGCCCATCAATAATAAAAATCACATTAGCTGAAAGATGTGCTGAGCCCTCTTGCGTTTCTTCCCCGGGTGGGTTCTCTGTTCCGGGCATGGGGGGAGGAGGGGGTGGTGGAGCAGGTAATTTCCCATATTTCGCTTTTGCTTTTTTCATTTCAGCAGTGTCGGTAAGGAGGTATCGTTCTGTTTTTCCATTTTTAAGCTGAATAATAGCTATAGGAGCTTTCGGATGTGTCCATTTCATAGCTTCTATGGCAGGATTTCTTCTCATAAAAGATTTGTAATAAGCAGGCAGATGTGCCTTTAATCCGGGAAGGGTGTCCGCTCTTACACGCTGACCTTCAGCATTATTCATTCCTTCTCCCCTTGATGCAGTAACAAAAATGGCGGCTATTGTAATAAGGGGTAACAACAAAAGATACCTGAATAAATGAAAACCAGATGATTGTTTCTTATTCATCATCTGAATACGTTTTTTTAAGTGAGAAAAATTAAAGTTATTCGTCATTGGGATTCTTTGAATAAGCCCTGCGGTTTTTAATAAATCATATTGATAATCCCGAATGTTTACGCCTAATTTTAGCAATTGATGATCTGTAATAAATTCCAGATTTTCGTGTACTGCAGTTTTCATCAACCAGGCGCCGGGGTTGAACCAGTAGAAAATGAGATTGACCTCGCTGATTAAAACGTCCAAAGAATGCCATCCTTTTATATGTATATTTTCATGTGCAAGGATGTTCTTGATTTCTTTTGAAGTATGCAGTTCGGGATTGATATAAATAGTTTTGAAAAATGAAAAAGGATTTATCTTGTTTGTTGTGAGCTTTACGTCTTCTCCGTTGATCTTTCCCTTTTCTGTTTGTAAATAGATACGGAGTAAAGAAAACAACTGCATAATGAAGCGGATGCTCATTAAGGCAACGCCTGCCCAAAACAGGTACTGCAGCAGTTCGGCAGGAGAAAACACCGTTGAATGAGAGGCAGAGGGCTCCAGATATCCCCAGTTTATGGAATAGGTAGAGACACCACCCGCCAGTTTTTCATGATGCTGAAAAAAGACGGTTGTATCCAGAAGCGGAATAATAGCGGCAAAAATAATTCCGAACAGTAAAAAGTACCGGTTGAGGGTGTAAAAGGTCAGCCGCCGAAGGCCAAAACGGTAGGCCAGGTAAAATAGTGTGAGCGCTACATTCGCCTTGATCAAATAAATGAATAAATTGGACATTACTTCTTTTTTTCAATCATTTCTAGAATTTCTTTTAGCTCCCCGGGGTCAATCTTTTTCTCTTGTACAAAAAAAGAAACGAGGTCCTTATAGGAGTTTTCAAAATAATCTTTTACGAAGCCATTCATAAACTTTCGTTTGTAGATGCGCTCAGATACGGCAGGACGATATTCAATTATGGGGCCGTAGTTTTTGCTTTTTACAAAGCCTTTTTTCTCGAGGTTCCGGACGATGGAAGCCAGTGTGGTGTAGGGTGGTTTGGGATCCTCATATTGTGCCCGGTAGTCTTTTATAAAGCCTTTGCCCGTGTTCCAAATAACCTGCATAGCGGTTTCCTCCTGAGGGGTTAATTTTTCCAACTTTTTCATCTCATATTATGTTTATGACGTAAATCTACGAATAGATAATAATTAAACCAAAATATTTTTAACTTTTTTCTCTTTTTATCAAAATAAGTAGATTTGTAACCACACAGATTCTCTATGGTTGTGGATAGCTATTTTATTCCTTTTCATCTGAATGAGGTCCATGTCACGCGCTATGGCAGGGGAGCTGATTTGTTGATTGTTTTTCATGGTTTTTCCGAATCAGGAGAGTTGTACCGTAATTTGGGAGTGCTTTTGGAGGAGAAATATACCGTTTTAATCCCGGATATGCCTTATCATGGCCGTACCAGATGGAAGGAGGGGCTGCTGTCTCCGGGGCGGCTAAAAGAATTGGTGAAATTAATATTGGAAAAAGAGGAAAAAGACCGTTGCAGCGTTTTGGGGTACAGCATGGGAGGACGAGCGGCTATTTGTCTCGCCCGGTATAATCCGGAAGTTATTGATCACCTCTTGTTGCTTGCCCCCGAGGGCTTGCGTAAAAATCATTGGTTCCGATTCGCCACCGGTACGTTGGTCGGGAGAGCCCTTTTTAAATGGGTGACTTTTAGGCCCGCTTTTCTCCTGTTTTTGTTAAATACAGGCCGCTTTTTGGGGCTGGTAAGTGAAAAAATGGCTCTTTTTATAAAAGATCAGATGGATATGCCTGAAAAACGTTTAAGAGTATATCAACTCTGGATGTGTTTTCGGAAGCTGAGAATTAACAGAAGACGCTTTTATGCGGTCCTTAAAGCAAATAGACTGCCGGTATGGATTTGCCTTGGTAAATATGACAGGCTCATTCCTTCCCGTATTGCAGATAAGATAAAACCCCTGTCCCTGATCAGCGTTATCATCGTAGAAAGTGGCCATCAATTGCTGTTGGATAATCAGGTGCTTGAAAACATCTATACCTTTCTTTGTCCGCCTCAAAGAACATAAATGTGAAAGTTTTGTTTATAAGGAGGTATTTTAGCTAAGAAGAATCAATGAAAATTGTATTGATAATTGTTTTAACAATGGCCGTACTGTATGGGCTGTTAATGTTATGGTATCGTTACGGTTGGAAGCGTCTTGCACTTTATACGCCTTCAGGCCTATCTCCTGCCGCAACTAAAGTGACGGTAATTATTCCTGCGCGGGACGAAGAACATCATATCCTGGCCTGCCTGGATGCCATTTCTCTTCAGACTTACCCGGCTCATCTGGTGGAGGTTATCGTTGTGGATGATCATTCTACCGATCGGACCGCAGAGCGGGTAAGAAATTTTATTGATTCCGGCATAGGGAAACCGAATGCCCAAAAAGTACGGTTGATCAGTTTAAAGGATTACCTGCCTGAAGGCGCCCGGCTCAACGCTTATAAGAAGAAAGCTATAGAAACAGCAGTAAACCTGGCTGAGGGAGAATTTATTATTACAACCGATGCGGATTGCATCATGTACGAAAGATGGATAGAAACTTTGGTAGGTTATTATGAGACCCGCGGGCTCAAGTTTATTGCCGCTCCTGTATCATTTTACCGGGAAAGCAGTTTTTTTAAAGTATTCCAGTCTCTTGATTTTTTAAGCATGCAGGGCATTACCGGGGCTACGGCACAGTTGCATTGCGGCACCATGTGCAATGGTGCAAACCTGGCTTACGAGAAACAGGCTTTTCTTGATGTAGGCGCTTTCAAAGGGGTGGATTGTATTGCTTCGGGAGATGATATGTTACTGATGTATAAAATGTACAAAGCCTACCCCGATGGTATTGGTTTTATTAAACATCCACATGCTATCGTGCGTACTCTTCCTGCAGAGAATCTTCGTGCTTTTCTGCGGCAGCGGGTGCGGTGGGCTTCAAAGGCAGATAAGTATGATGACAAAAGATTGACTGTTGTGCTTGCCTTTGTTTATCTGTGGAACGTGGTATTAGCAGGGCTTTTTGTGGCCGGTTTTTTCTATCCCTGGCTCTGGGCGCTTTGTTTGTGTTTTATTCTTTATAAAACAGCAATAGAATTATTTTTTCTTTTACCGGTAGCCCGGTTCTTTCAAAAATCAAGGTTGTTGTGGTTTTTTTTCCCCGCTCAATTTTTGCATATTCCCTACATTGTGGTTGCCGGATGGTTGGGGAAATTCGGACATTATGAATGGAAAGGAAGAAAAGTAAAATAAAACTGCTTTTGGCACAGTCTTTGCAACTAAAAAAGTAATTTAGGTTAAAATAGGTTAAAGCGTAAAAGCCCCGGCCCCGTGTCGGGGTTTTTGCGTTTTCCTCGCCAATCTTGAAGCTGTCCTTGCAGAACAAGTTCGTTTTAGATTTGCCGTGTCAGGGTTTACCCGTAAAAGAAGAATCAACTTTTATATCTCCCGAGGCCTTGTTAAATTGATACCAAGAGAGATCCGGAGGCGCGATGAGTCCATTTTTTCCATAGATCACCTGGGAAGGGGTCGTAAGTTTTACAGGTTGGTTTGTATAAAACTGTTGTTTTTTGGGATCCCAGTGCAGGATATCCGTTTCCAGTTTCTTATGATCCCGAGTGGTTACTACAACGCTGTCACTTACGACAATGACATCGCTGTTTTCATAATACATGCCTTTCCGGGCGGTAAGAATACTTTCCAATTGCAAACTGTCTTTGTAAAATTTTACTTTTAGTCCCTCATTTAATTTAATATAAGGGGTATCGGTCATGTAGCGATAGAGCACGGGAGCGGTCATTATTCCCTTCAACATCCCATCGGTACCATAATAGTATGTTTCTATATGCCGGGCTACTTCTATTTTGGTGTCGTTGTTTGAGTTGAGTGCATTTACTTCCTCCATGTTGTTCACACAACTGCCGAAGGCTATTGTGATGGAGATAAAAAGGCAATATGGTAGAAACCGGTTCAAAAGAAAAAAATTACTGATACCGGTGGTTAATAAACCAGATATCACTTAAAGTAAAGCCAACAGAAAAGCGGATAAAACTCTCGTTTAGCAGGTTTGAATCGGATCCCCGTTTTCCGATTTCAAGTGCGGTATTAATAAGCGTATATTCGTTGTTTGGCATGAAGTTACGAATGGGAAAACCGACTCCCAGTGAAAAGGCATACTCGTTTACATCAACATTGTTACTTTTGAAATTACCTTTAGTGGTATAGAAACCGATCCGATAAGCTGCTTTTTTCCAATAACTGTTGTCTCTTGGATCCATTGAGGGCACCAATTGTGCTCCAAAGCGAAGAGTACGGCTGTCTTGCAAAGTGCCCGGCGTGCCATAGAAACTGTAATCCGACCATTGGGTAGCCTCGTAATCTGCCCCGATCGTCCAGTTTCCCTTTCCTCCGGTATTGTGCAATAAAAGACCAAACCCATAATGCCCGGGGTAAACAATGGTTCCTTTGTCATTAGAGGCATAGCGGACAGTGTCATTTTTAGGAGTAGGGTCTCCGCCGGAATAATAAATGTTTTCCATCAGAAAATCCCGGTTGCCTTTCAGGTTTGTTTTTAACCCGCCGGAGGCGCCCAGTTCCAATCCCAGGTTTTTCCCTAATTTAATATGCGTCTGAAGGCCTGCATCCCAGAAGAAAGCACCGTATCCTGTTCTTTCGCGGCTGGTAGAATTATAATAGTTGAGGCTATCGGAAAGATAATAGGTTTCTGTTGTTTCCTGTTTGGAACCAAATAAATAACCAAAGTTAACGCCAAAACGAAATCCTTTAATGGCATATCCAGTACCTGCAAAGGCCTTATAAGCGCCGCCGGTACCTTTATATAGATAAGAAACAGGAGACCCGATATCGGTTGTTGAATCAGACCTGTTGATGTTGTATTTAATTCTTGTTTCGGGGGTTAATCCAAAGGTTAGTCCCCAGCCGCCTCCTTTTTTCAGGGGAAATCCCAACATCAAATAAGAAAGAGAGCCAAATCCCGAACGAAAGCTGCTGGTATCCTGGTTGCGGATACTGAGGGAGCCCATGTTGATTCCGGCGTCAAAAGTTGTGAGTTTTAAGTCGGCATAGGAAGCGGGGTTTATAAAATTCAAGGTCTGACCATCTGCATAAGCTTCGGATACCCCGCCCATTGCGGTGTTTAAAATGTTGTGATTTCGAACAGGGCTACCCGGCCCCCTTTGAGAATAGGGAGAATTCTGGGCAAATATTTCAACAGAACAGGCCATTAAAAATACAACGAACCCGATACATCTAAACCCAACTCTGACCCGCCTGGCAATTTTTACTCGCATGTAAACCTTTAAGGATAAATAAAGCGTGTGCAAATATCTTACTTTTCGTACGCCTTTCAAAAATAATAATTTTACCGCTTGTTAAAGACGCGTTAAATCACCTTTTATTCCTCCTTTAAAGGGTCTTTGTGAGGCCAATTTAGTGCAAAAACAGCAGTTCCCTATATTTGGGAAGGCGCCATTCACGGTCATCAATTAAAAATTCCAACTTATCACAATGGTACCGGATCGGTTCAAAGCGGGTTTTTATTTCATCGCCATAGGCAATGGCTTTCTCCCGGATATCTTCAATCTTGTTAGCTCTTTTTCGGGCTTCAATCATGTCTTTTACTCCAGTTCCAATAGCATTGATGTGCTCGGATACTTTTTTTAATATTTCATTTTGGACATACCAGTTTTTTTCTGTCATGCCCAGTTTTTTTAGTCCCTGAATATTCTCTATCAACCGGTTTTGATAAATCAGGGCTGCCGGGATAATATAATTAGAACATAAATCTCCCAATATCCTGGATTCAATCTGAATACGCTTGGCATAGTCTTCCAGGAGGACTTCATAGCGGGCGTGGAGTTCTTTTTCAGTAAAGACTCCCATATCCCGGAGAAGCCCGACTGATTTTTCACTGGTCAGCGCTCCAAGCGCGTAGGGGGTGGTGCGCTCGTTTGGCAGACCGCGTTTTTTGGCTTCCATTTCCCATTCATAACTGTAACCATCTCCCTCAAAAAGTGTGCTTCTGGAATCGACGATAAAGGCCTGGAGTACCTGTAGAATGGCAATTTCTTTTTTCTCTCCCCTGGATATCAGGTCATCCACTTCTTTTTTGAATTGAGTCAGCGTATTGGCTACCATAGAGTTGAGAAAGGTCATAGAATTGGCGCAGTTGGCTGCGGAACCAACTGCTCTGAACTCAAATTTATTACCCGTAAATGCAAAAGGAGAGGTTCGGTTTCTGTCGGTATTGTCCTTGAGTAGTTCAGGAATGCGTTTGTGCAGATCAATCTTTAACATGGCTTCGTCCTGTTCATCAAACGTTTTATCTACCCGGGATTCGATTTCATCAAGGACCGTAGAAAGATAATGACCAATGAAGATGGAGATGATAGCCGGCGGGGCTTCATGAGATCCAAGCCGGTAGTCGTTTCCTGCGGAGGCAACGGAAGCACGTAATAAACTGGGGTTGTCGCGAACTGCTTTAATGGTGTTAATGAAAAATGTCAGGAACATCAGATTGGTCTTGGGGGTCCTTCCCGGAGACAGCAAATTAATCCCTGTGTTGGTGCTCATGCTCCAGTTGTTGTGTTTACCTGAACCGTTAATTCCATTAAAAGGCTTTTCATGAAGCAGCACCTTCAAACCATGACGGCGGGCTACTTTTCCCATCACATCCATCAACAGAGAATTGTGATCCACGGCAATGTTTACCTCCTCAAAGATGGGAGCGCATTCGAACTGGGAGGGAGCCACTTCATTGTGTCGGGTTTTGAGTGGGATGCCGAGCTTGTAACATTCCATTTCCAGGTCGCGCATGAAGGCATAGGCCCGGTCGGGGATGGAACCAAAGTAATGGTCTTCCAACTGCTGTCCTTTTGCAGGCGGGTGACCGATGACTGTTCGTCCACAAAGCATGAGGTCGGGACGGGCGCTTGCCAATCGGGCATCCACAAGGAAATACTCCTGCTCCCATCCCAGGGTGGGGATTACGGAGGTAATGCTCTTATCAAAATAATTGCATACCTGCGTGGCTATCCTGGTCAGCGCTTCTATTGACTTCAGCAACGGTGTTTTGTAATCCAGGGATTCTCCAGTATAGGAGATGAAAGCAGTGGGAATGCATAAGGTTCGTCCTAATCCCATATCCATGATAAAAGCCGGAGAGGAAGGATCCCAGGCGGTATAGCCCCGGGCTTCAAAAGTTGATCTCAGGCTGCCACTCGGGAAGCTGGATGCATCGGGCTCCTGTTGTACCAAAGAGTGGCCGTCAAAGTTTTCTATGGGTGTTCCATCTTCATCAATGCTAAAGAAAGCGTCATGTTTTTCAGCAGTAGTACCAGTGAGGGGCTGAAACCAATGGGTGTAATGGCTCACGCCTTTGTCCATAGCCCAGGCCCGCATGCCGGAAGCAATTTGACTGGCCATAGTCCGGTCAATCTTCAGGCCGGAACGGACTGAACTGACCAGGCTTTTATAGGCCTCATCTGTCAGATATTCCCGCATGATTTTTCCGGTAAAAACATTGCTGGCAAAGAAATCTGTTATTTTTGAGGCTTCTAATTCCGGAGTGCTGCTGAGCTCGGTTATCGGCCGTACAGGGGTCTCATAGGATTTTTCTAAGGCATCAAATCGTAAAACTTCCATGAAAATATTTTTTTACAAAGAACGGTTAAGGAAATCTAATATACAATATTTTTTTGGAAATTATTGAAAAAATAAGCCTTTCAAAAAAAATAATACCATTTTTTGAAATAATAGAGGTTAGAAATAGCCTTTTTCTAATAGTTATTAATACATAATTATTATAATAATATGTTATTTTAACTCGAATTCCATCTTTACTGTGATGGAAGCGGTTTTTTCTTTGCTGCTGGTATTGAAGGCGCCACCCCAGGAGTAGCTTTCATCGCTATATTGGCCGATTATCTGGAAAACCCCCATATCGGCGTTTTTTAGTCCTCCCAATTTATTGTTGGACTTTTTGGCAATAGTTTCTGCACGAGTTCGGCCATCGGCTGCAGCTTTTGCCAGCAGATCTATCTTCAGGTCAGATAATTTGGTATAATAATAGGAGGGAGACTGAGAGTTAAATTCTACACCAGATTGTATCAGCCCGGTTATCTCTCTGGAAATTTCTTCAACCTTGCTAATTTCTCCTGATTGTACTTTCACATTTTGTGTAAGGGTATAACCGGTAAATTTCTGACCGGCCATGCGTCCATTGCTATCGTATTGGGTTTCAAAATCTTTGGATATATCTACCGCAGAGAAAATAACTTTGCTTAGGTCGATTCCTTTTTTGGACAAAAAATCACGGACTTTCTTTTCATCCTCTTTTAGGGCGGAATAGGCTTGTTCCAGGGTGGCAGCTTTCCGGGAATAACTTCCCTGCCATACAATCAGATCGCTGCTGAAGTTTATTTTAGCGCCGCCGGTAACAGCAATCGTTTTTTGCTGCCGGAACTTGTAATTGTAGTTATGGCCTAACACGATGGCTGCTATTATTACGGCCAGACCGATAATAAGGGTAGGGATTATTCTTTTCATAAAGGTAGTTATTTAATGGTGAAAGGTACAAAATATCTGCTTCAGGAAGAGAGCGGAGCACTCTTTTATAAAATAAAAAAAACCGAATTCGCTAAAGAATTCGGTTTTTTTATCTGATTGAGAAGCCTATTTCACTTCTTCGTAGGGAACATCCGTAACATCGTCTCCATTGCTTTTGGAGTCATTATTACTTTCCTGTTCTCCCTGGCTTTCAGAACTCTGAGCCTGTTGCTCGCCTGGTTGTTCCTGAGAAGATTTGTATAAATCTTCAGAAGCAGCGGTCCATTTCTGGTTGAGGTCGTTCATGGCAGTATCAATTGCCGCCAGGTCCTGATTTTTGTGTGCTTCTTTCAGCTTGTTTAATGC
This sequence comes from uncultured Chitinophagaceae bacterium, assembly GCA_964422465.1. Classification (GTDB taxonomy): domain Bacteria; phylum Bacteroidota; class Bacteroidia; order Chitinophagales; family Chitinophagaceae; genus FW021-bin31. Next base: position 7,560 of record CAYRBD010000030.1, on the reverse strand, counting down.
TTCCTCGATTCCGGTTTTTTTGTCTGCAGGCAGTTTTTCCCCATAATCTTTCAATTGCTTTTCTGTCTGGAAAACCAATGCATCTGCCTGATTCAGTTTTTCAATCTTCTCCCTTTCTTTTTTATCAGACTCCTCATTGGCTTTGGCATCGGCCTTCATCTTTTCGATTTCTTCTTTTGTCAGACCGCTTCCGGCTTCAATACGAATATTCTGAGACTTGCCGGTTCCTTTGTCCTTTGCACCAACATGGATAATACCGTTGGCATCAATATCAAAGGTTACTTCTACCTGAGGAACCCCGCGTGGGGCCGGTGGAATACCATCCAGGATAAAACGGCCGAGCGATCGATTGTCCTTCGCCATTTGTCTTTCTCCCTGCAGAACATTAATCTCTACGCTGGGCTGGTTGTCAGCCGCGGTAGAAAAGGTTTCTGACTTTTTGGTCGGAATGGTAGAATTGGATTCAATCAACTTGGTAAATACGCCTCCTAAGGTTTCAATCCCCAGACTTAATGGTGTAACATCCAGCAGTAATACATCTTTTACATCTCCGGTCAGGACACCTCCCTGAATGGCGGCACCAACGGCTACCACTTCATCGGGGTTCACCCCTTTATGGGGTTTGCGGCCGAAGAACTTTTCTACTGTTTCCTGTACTTTTGGAATACGGGTAGAACCCCCTACCAGGATTACCTCATTAATTTCTGAAGTTTCGTAACCCGCGTCATTCAGCGCCTTTTTACAGGGGGCCAGCGTGCGCTCGATCAACGAATCGGACAATTGTTCAAATTTAGGACGGGTCAGTTTCTTAACCAGGTGTTTGGGAACGCCATCTACAGCCGTGATGTAGGGCAGGTTAATTTCCGTTTCCTGTGAAGAAGACAATTCGATCTTGGCTTTTTCGGCAGCGTCTTTCAGTCGTTGCCAGGCCATGGGATCTTTGTGTATGTCAATGCCTTCGTCTTTTTTAAATTCTTCACTCAGCCAGTCCATGATCACCTTATCAAAATCATCCCCGCCGAGGTGGGTATCTCCGTGAGTAGATTTTACTTCAAATACGCCATCTCCCAGTTCCAGAATAGAAACATCAAAAGTACCTCCTCCCAGATCGAATACAGCCACTTTGCTGTCCGCGGTCTTTTTGTCCAACCCATAAGCAAGGGCGGCTGCAGTTGGTTCATTGATGATACGGCTTACCTTCAGGCCGGCAATCTCTCCGGCTTCTTTGGTAGCCTGACGTTGAGAGTCGTTAAAGTATGCAGGTACGGTAACCACAGCCTCTGTAACCGTCTGTCCAAGGAAATCCTCAGCGGTTTTTTTCATCTTCTGAAGGATCATGGCAGAAATTTCCTGTGGGGTGTATAGCCTTCCGTCTATATCAATACGTACTGTATTGTTATCCCCCTTGGTTACCTTATAGCTCCAATGGGGTATTTCGTTTGAAACCTCATCATAACGGCGGCCCATAAAACGCTTTACGGACATGATGGTGTTTTGGGGGTTGGTTATGGCCTGACGTTTGGCGGGAGCGCCTATTTTACGCTCACCGTTTTTCAGGAAAGCCACTACCGAAGGGGTTGTTCTGCTTCCTTCGTCATTGGGGATTACCTGCGGCTCATTACCTTCCATGACAGCTACGCAGGAGTTGGTCGTACCTAAGTCAATTCCGATTATTTTGCTCATATCAATTTTTATTTTCTCCTTTTTTTAATAATTTATTGTCTGAAGAGAATAGTCAATCATTATGCCAATGGGCGATGCCCTGCAATTATGTCAGTTGTCGGTTTTATTGTTTGACTAATCTCCGTTAAATTTGCAGGTAGAAAAGGAGGCCCGGTTTTATATTATGAAAAGAACAGCAATTTGCCTGTTGTCGGTTTTTTGCATCCTAACCGGATGGAACTGCAATTTTTCCCAACAACATCTGATTAACATAGACGTCCGGCTGGTTCATATTCCCCAAAATATGAAGATCGCGTTTTTGGATGAAATACAACCTGCCGAAACAGTTACCCTGGATACGGCTTCTATTGATCCGTTAAAGGGAGCTTTCCGCTTCCAGGTATATCCGGGGCAGTCTGAATCTTTGTACCGGATTCGAATAGGGAAGCAATATAGTCTCTTATTGATTGGAGGAGATAAGGATATATCGGTGACGGGTGATTATGCTGACGCGGGTGAAATAAAGATAACCGGATCGGCAGTTTCTTCGGAATTGCAGCATTTTATTACGGTTTTAAATCGTCAAAATATTGCCCTGGGCAAACAGGTTGAACAAATAACAACCCAAAAACAAGCTGCCAACGACAGCTTATTACGGGTTCAAAAATATCAGTTGGAAATAGGACGCAGGGCGTTACTGGATACCATTTTGAAGACTGCGCGCAGCACGGAAAGTCCGGCAGTTGCTGTGTTTGCTTTGAGTATTCTGGATACAGAGGACGCCTGGAACAGGGGGAAACCTATTTTTGACGGACTGGAGACACGTTTCCCGCGTAGCCCGCTGGTAAAAGAAGCTGTTGCCGCTTATCGGAAAAAGTTGAATAACAAGGGGCTAGCTATGTCGGTAGGGGTGGGAGACCTGGCGCCAGACATCAGCTATCCGGATCCCCAGGGGAAAATTATTTCCCTTGCAGATTATAAAGGCAAGTTTGTACTGGTAGATTTTTGGGCTTCCTGGTGTGCCCCCTGCAGGGAAGCTAATCCGGAGTTGGTGAAAGTTTATCAGCGTTTTAAAAAGGACAACTTTACCATCTTGGGGGTGTCTCTGGATAGTAAGAAAAAATCCTGGGAACAGGCGATTCAAAAGGATGGCCTGACATGGAATCAAGTCAGCGATCTGAAGGGCTGGAATTCACTCCCGGCCGCCAACTATGGGGTAGAAGCCATCCCGGCCAATTTTCTTATTGACCCGGAAGGGAAAATTATTGCCAGAGACCTGCAGGGCGACAGTCTGGCGATAGAATTAAGAAAAGTATTAAAGTGATTTGATTGTTTTTAACAACAATCTGTTTGGGGCAGGTCCTGATTTAAAAAGCCGTTCATTATATCTTTCATCTTTGTCCAATTGTCTGGTTCTATGCAGTAACAAACGCTGGTGCCTTCTACATTTCCTCTAATTAATCCGAGATTCTTTAATTCCTTTAAATGTTGTGAAATGGTAGGCTGTGCCAGGCCTATTTCTTCGACCAGATCGCCGCAAACACAACCTTTTATTTTGAAAAGATGTTGTATGATGGCCACCCGGGCCGGATGGCCAAAAGCTTTGGCAAAGAGGGCAATTTGATTTTGCCGGTCAGAATACAGTTCTGTTTTTGCTAACCCCATGTATAGGAATTTAATTCTTCCGGGATTGCTTGGCTTCAATGCTCAGAGTAGCATGAGGCACAGCACGCAGTCGTTTTTTATCAATTAATTTACCGGTGATCCGGCAGATGCCATACGTTTTATTTTCAATACGTATTAATGCTTTTTCCAGATGGTCAATATATTGAATCTGACGGCTTACTAACTGGCTGAGTTGTTCACGTTCCATTGTTCCGCTTCCGTCCTCTACGCTCATGAATTTGCTTTCTGTGTCATCCGTTCCGGAATCTCCCTTACGGGTAATTAACCCCTGCAGGTAATTAACTTCCTTACGGGCTGCTTCCAGTTTTTTCTGGATCAGGCCCTTAAACTCCTGCAAGTCAGCATCGCTGTAACGCCTCCCGGGAGTGTAAGCCGTTTTGGGAGTGTCTAATAAAGAAGGATTTGGTTTGTACACAAACTTCTTGGATGTTGCTGTTTTTACACTTTTATCTTCAGCCGCTTTTGTAGTTTTCTTCTTTGTCACTTTTTTCTTTTTAGTAGGTTTGTTATTCGAAGAGGCAGAAGACTTGCCGGAGACTGCCTTAGCGCTCTTCTTTTTTGCTTCGGAAGGGCTGCTTTTAGCTGCCTTCTTAGTGGAATCTGTCGTTTTTTTCTTCGTTGCCATATCTTCAATTATTTTTAAGAACCTGAATATTTATTTTGGCACTGTCAACCTCAACCTCCGTTCCATTTTCTAATTCGGGGACTATTTCCAGTGTGTCTGCCAAAATTTCGGTGCAAATATAGTTATTAAAATGAATAATTGCAGACTTCAGGCCGTTTGGTTTTGATAGCTTAACAGTTATCCGGTCAGTTAGTTCAAAGTTATTGTCTTTTCGTAGTTTCTGGATACGATTGACCAATTCCCTGGCCTGTCCTTCTTCTATTAATTCGGGCGTTAAAGTAACGTCCAGAGCAACGGTAAGTCCCCCTTTTGAGGCAACGGACCATCCTGGAATATCTTCAAAAGTGATTTCAGTTTCTTCAAGCAAAATACGTATTGGCTCTTTCTCTGGATTTAGGGTACAGGCGCCTTCTTTTTCCAACAGGCTGATATCCTGCTGTGAAAACTCTGCCAGGGCACGCGTTACTTCCTTCATCTTTGGCCCTAACTTTTTACCCAGTTTCTTGAAGTCGGGTTTTATTTTCTTCTTAATAAAGCCCTCCGTATCTGTCAAAAATTCAATTTCCTTGACATTTACCTCGTTCCTGATCAATGCAGATACGGCCTCGATCTGTTGCTGTTGGTTTTCACTAGCTACCGGTATCAATATTTTTTGCAGAGGCTGACGTACCTTTATACCTACCTGATCATCCACTTTCACTCTTTTCCTCAGAGATAAAATTAGGGAAGTGATGTCCTGGGCCAGTTGCATGCGTTCTTCCAGCCTGCTGTTTTGTACGTTCTTATCCGGGCGGGGAAAATCTGTTAGATGAATAGACTTTACAACTTTTCGCCCGCTGATATGGTTCAGGTTTTTGTAGAGCCAGTCGCTAAAAAAAGGAGAGATTGGCGCCATCAGTTGCAATACCGTTTCCATACACTCATATAAGGTCTGGTAAGCGCAAATTTTATCTTTTTCATAGTCTCCTTTCCAGAAGCGACGACGGCAAAGCCGCACATACCAGTTGCTCAACTGTTCCCCCACGAAATCCTGAACAGCTCTGCCTGCCCGTGTAGGCTCATAGTCATCCATCAATTTAGTTACTTCTTCTATCAGGGTGTTGAGTGCGGATAATATCCATCGGTCAATTTCCGGCCGCTCTTTTACCGGAATATACGCTTCTTCGAATAGAAAGCCATCGATATTTGCGTACATAGCGAAGAAAGTATAGGTGTTAAACAGCGTATTGAAAAATTTGCGTTGTACTTCTGCAATGCCCGCAGGATCAAAGCGAAGATTATCCCAGGGAGAGGCATTGGTAACCAGGTACCAGCGCGTGGCATCCGCACCATATTTGCTGATAATAGAAAACGGATCTACTACGTTGCCAACGGTCTTGCTCATCTTGTTGCCGTTTTTGTCTAATACGAGCCCATTGGAGACAACAGTTTTGAAAGCAACAGAATCAAAAAGCAACCCGGCTATGGCATGGAGGGTATAAAACCAGCCGCGTGTCTGGTCCACGCCTTCGGCAATAAAATCGGCAGGATAATTGGCTTCATAAGGCGCTTTAAAAGGGCGGGGGTCGCCGGCTTTCAGTTTTTCATAATCCAATCCCCATTGAGCATAAGGCATGGAGCCACTGTCAAACCATACGTCAATCAAATCCGGCTCGCGGTATAGGGATTCTCCATTTTCACCGGTCAGCACAATTTCATCTACATAAGGTTTATGAAGGTCGATATTATCCCAGGAATCCCAGGGGAGTTTTTTCATTATCCCTGCATCCAGTGCTTTTTGAACTTCTTTTTTTAATTCAGGAATAGAACCAATCGCCTTACTGGTCTTGCGATCTTTTGAAAACCAAACGGGCAGTGGGGTACCCCAGAAGCGGCTGCGGCTGAGATTCCAATCCACCATATTTTCCAGCCAGTTGCCAAAGCGCCCGGTACCGGTAGCCTCAGGTTTCCAGTTAATGGTTTTGTTGAGGGCAATCAGCCGGTCTTTACAGGCTGTAGTTCGTATAAACCAGGCATCCAACGGATAATAAATAACCGGTTTGGTGGTTCGCCAGCAATGAGGATAGCTGTGTTCATACTTTTCTATTTTGAAAGCCAGGCCTTCTTTTTTTAGTTTGACACAAATATCTACATTGACATCCTGATAGTTAGGATCATCGGTATAATTTTTCACATAACGGCCACTGAATTCTCCCATACCTTCTATCAGTCTGCCTTTGCGGTCAACCAGCGTTAGCATTCCAATATGATTCTTCTTCCCAATGCGATAGTCATCAGCACCAAAAGAAGGGGCGGTATGAACAATGCCGGTACCATCCTCGGTAGTTACAAAATCTCCTGCAAGTACCCGGAAGGGGGCCGCGTCCGGAGTGTTTTCCTTTATTTTTTCTAAAGAATTGGCTTCAAAAGAAAGCAGTTGTTTGTATTGGCAACCTACTATCCGGCTTCCTTTGAAATGCGATAAAATTTTCCAGGGTAAAGCCTTTTTATCCTCTTTTAAGGCCTCAAAATTGGCGTCTTCCTCTCCGGGTTTGAAATATTGTGCAATAAGCGGCTCGGCGATAACTACCCTAATGGGTTCCCGGGTATAGGGATTCAGGGTGTGAATCAGTACGTAATCGATATTTTTACCCACGGTCAGTGCCAGGTTGGCGGGCAGGGTCCAGGGGGTAGTAGTCCAGGCGATAAAATAAATGGGAGTGTCCGACCCCCCCGTTTCAAAAAGGAAGTTGCTTTTTTTATCCTTGATGGCGCTAAACATAGCCACCATAGAGGTGTCTTTTACATTTTTATAAGTGCCGGGCTGGTTTAGTTCATGAGAACTCAGCCCCGTCCCGGCAGCAGGAGAGTAAGGCTGAATACTGACATCTTTGTAGAGTAGATCCTTTTCATAAAGTTGTTTGAGCAGGTACCAGAGGGTTTCGATGTATGGATTCTCAAAGGTAACATAGGGATGATCCAGATCTACCCAATAACCGATCTTCCGGGTAAGTTCATCCCATTCATCTTTGAAACGCAATACTTCTTTCCGGCAGATGTCGTTGTATTCGGCTATGGAAATACCCGGTTTGCCATCGGGGCGGTCTTTTCCTACATCTTCCTTGGTAATACCCAGTTTTTTTTCCACATTGAGTTCTACAGGAAGACCATGCGTATCCCATCCGGCTTTTCGTTTTACCTCAAAGCCCTGCATGGTTTTGTACCGGCAGACCAGGTCTTTAATGGTGCGGGATATTACATGATGAATACCGGGCATCCCATTGGCAGAAGGAGGACCTTCATAAAATACATAAGGGGCTTTTCCTTTACGTAACTCCATACTTTTCCTGAAAGTATCTTGTTGCTGCCAGGCTTTTAATACCTCCTGTTCCAATTCCGGCAGGTTGAGGTTACTATATTCGGGGTATTTTTGCACCGTTCGAGCCATATCTTTCTACAATTCCTGCTTTTATAGCATTTTTTGAAAATGAGTGCAAATTTACGAAATTTTGAAGTATTCCGGGTTAGAACCTGAATAGCGGATGCTATCCGTTATTTAACCTGCTTATCCAATACCCCGGTCTTCTATGTAAATTCATAATTGCGAC